>JBFLYJ010000367.1:0-3807 GCA_040756635.1 Nitrospirota bacterium | reverse complement strand
ACAGCACGCGGGGCCGGTGAATAAGTCCCCTTGCCACTTCCAGCCTGCGTTTCATGCCGCCTGAAAACTTTTTGACAAGATCGTCCTTCCTGTCATACAGCCCGACGAAATTCAGGGCGTCGTCAACGCGCGTTCTGATCTCCGACTTTTTGACCCCGTACAGATAGGCATGGAAGACAAGGTTTTCATTTGCAGTAAGGTCCTTGTCGAGCGTTGTGTCCTGAAAGACGATGCCTATGGACTTTCTCACACTGGAGGGCTCTTTTAAGCAGTCGTGACCATTGATAAAGGCCTTGCCGGATGTCGCGGATATCAGCGTGCAGAGGACGTTGATCGTGGTCGTCTTGCCTGCTCCGTTGGGACCGAGAAAGCCGAATATCGTCCCTTCCTCAACTTCAAATGATATACCGTCCACGGCAGTCAGATTGCCGTAGCGTTTTACGAGATTTTCGACCCTGATTATCGGCATATGGTCATATCTTTTCCTTTTCGAACTCGATAGGGGCGCTGTAGGGGCTTAGCATGCTGCGCCTCTACGTATCATATAAGACATTCATATCATGTCTGCATGGTTTCACTATGAATTTATACGAAATACTCATGAAATGCAACAAACCCGATTGAACTGCCGTCAACATGTGTGATAGAATTCAGCGCATAATAGAAACGGGGGCGATTTAATGAAAATATCGGTCAAGAACACTAAAGAAACATTCACTTCGTGCGATGTACTTATCCTTCCGCTGTCGGAAAATCAGGGCTTTAAGCCGTACCGTGATGTAGACAAAGCGCTTGAAGGTCTGCCGGGGAAGATTTTGTCCTCCGGGGAATTCAGCGGCAAACACGGCCAGATGTCTCTTCTTCACACACAGGGAAGGATCAAGCCGGAAAGGGTCCTCCTCGCAGGGCTGGGGCAGGAAAAAGAAATCACCGCTGAAAGACTGAGACAGGCCGGAGGCAAGACCGCTTCATATATCCGCTCCCTCGGTATCAGAAACGCATGCCTTTCCACCAGGACGATCGGACCGCTGCGTATCTCACCTTCCGCGTTCCTTGAAGGCTGTCTGCTTTCGGACTACAGATTTGAAAAATACAGAAAGGACGACGACCGCAGGGGGCTGAAAAATATAACGGTCCTGTCCGGGAAAGATATCGGCAGACAGATTAAATGGATTGAATCCGCGGCAAAGGCGGTACATTTGGCCCGTGACCTCGTAAACACCCCGTCAAACGACATGACCCCGTCGGTACTCGTCAGGGCCGCACGCTCCCTGAAAAAGGTCTCTGTTAAGGTAATTGAGAGGAAACAGGCGGAAGCACTCGGAATGGGCGCTTACGTGTCCGTTGCCAAGGGCTCAATGGAGCCCGCAAAATTCATCGTCATTACCTACAAAGGGAAAAATGTCCGGCCGGTCGCGCTGGTCGGCAAGGCGATAACCTTTGACAGCGGCGGCATCTCATTAAAGCCCAGCGAAGGGATGGAGAAAATGAAGTACGATATGGCAGGCGGCGCCGCTGTACTTGGGGTCCTTCAGGCGGCGGCGGAATTGAGATTGCCGTTACATATTATCGCGGTCCTTCCGGCAACCGAGAACCTTCCGGGAGGCAGCGCCTCAAAACCGGGCGACGTAGTGAAGTCCCTGGACGGTAAAACCATTGAGATAATAAGCACGGACGCGGAAGGGAGGCTGGCGCTCGCGGACGCAATCGGATACGTCAAGAAATTCCGGCCTTCCGCCATAATAGATATCGCGACTCTCACCGGCGCATGCTCGATCGCGTTGGGGAACGAAGCGATCGCGATGATGGGAAACAACGATACACTTATGGAAAAGATGAAGAAGGCTTCGGAGGAAACCGCCGAATACGTTTGGCAGATGCCTGTCTTTGATTCGTATAAGGAATATATAAAAGGCGACATCGCGGATCTGAAGAACTCCGGCGGCAGATCAGGCTCGCTCGTCACCTCGGCATGTTTCCTGAAGGAATTTGCGGGGGATGTCCCCTGGGTTCATCTCGACATTGCGGGCACTGCGTGGACTGACAAGGACCGGCCCTACATTCCGAAGGGGGCTACAGGGATAGGGGCCAGGCTGCTGCTGAATTTCCTGAAAAATTTAACTTAACGTTGCCTAAATCAGGCAAGTCCTCTCGCCCGGTATCAACAATCCAATGCAACTAGGTTTATAAGAGGTAATGTTCGACTGCCGGGACAGAGCGGATACTACTGCTTCCTGTGCTTTTTCATTTCTTCCTGTCTCTTGATCATGTTGTCAATTTCCTCCAGCTGCGTGCTGTCGGCCCCGTATAACTTCTCCCTTATCTTCCTGGCCCTGTCGTAGAGCGTCGTGGCCTTATCAAACTGGCCTGTCAGCGTATATGAGAACGCCAGGTTCATTATCGGGTTGATCAGGACCTCCTGTCCCGGATGAGATTTTCCTATTTGATCGATCGCCTGCATGCATACCTTCTCGACCCTGGTCACGTCTTCATGTATCAGGGCATTTCTCGCTTCAAGATCGCACTGGGTAGATAAGTCCTCTTCCTGCACAGACAGTTTCTTGCCCGATTCAGCGTCCGCGGCAAAGACATTTGAACCAGCAATGCTCACAAGCACTAACATGATCAGATAAATATTTTTCATTACATTCTCCTTGGGACATAATGCAGAATTAACGGTAGTTACGGATCGAAAATAATAACAGTTCTCTTAATTAATTGACAATGGGGAGAAATTCGCAGGCGCACTGAGCGGACTGCGTTCATATTCCGGAGGGATACACGTATACGTTGAGTCAAAGCAGCCGCGTCCCCGGCCTCCCGGCTGTAACGGCCGGGTTTTCGCTTCAGGTCCGGACAACAGCGTTTGATCTTTTGTCCTTCTTATTTTTTCTTTTTCGCGTCTTTTTTTACGTTCTTCTGTTTTGCGCTTTTCGCCTTGTCCTTCTTTCCGCCTTTATCTCCCATATTCTTTTCACCTCGCTTCCGAAGAATTTAACAAGTTGAAGGATTATAACTGTCTTTGGGATAAATATAAAGGAGAAAATACGGTATGGCTTTCAAGAAACGGCCCCGGCCCTGACCCTCGCGGGCCTCCTGCATTCACTTGACCGCTTTGGCTGCCGCCCTGAGTTCATGTATTATGTCCCGTACCAGGTCCGCCCCGAACTTTTTTGAGAACCGAAGCTTGTCAATGACTGCCGGATCTTCAACTATATGAATGAGGTCGGATTTTTGGATAACGTTGTGGGGCGCCACGTTGTGCAGCTTCGCATACTTTTCCCTGATGTCGAAGACCCTCCGGAAAACGGCCTTCCTGCCGTTTCGAAGTCTGCTGTACCCGTTGATCTTTCTGTACTTGTCCTCCGGGCCCCTTGTGTAATCTTTGTTCTGGATCTGCAAATTCTTCAAAATAAAAGGCTCCAGCAGTTTCTTTGCGTAGAGTTTTGCCAGGATAACGTCTTTCAACGCAAGAAGGTAGATTACGTCATTCACCGCATAAGCGATGGCATCGTCCGATACAGGCCTTCTCTCCCAGTTGTGTTTCTGATATTTTTTTTTCTTTTCCAGAAAGATTCCAAGCTCATAAGAAATTAATGAGTGAAGGTCCTTCTTTTCATAATTAAGAAGTTCGGCGGCGGGCCTCAGATCCAGGATGGATTTAATTTCAATGTCGGATGTGTTCTTCAGCAAAGACAGGTCGCTGCCCGCGTCATACATTACTTTAAGAACGTCCTTGTTTTCAAAAAGAAGTTTAAGTGTATCAACATCTATCTTGAACGGATCGATTATTACACTGTTCACCCC
>JBFLYJ010000366.1:0-3814 GCA_040756635.1 Nitrospirota bacterium | reverse complement strand
GTAGCATCAAAATTGTCTGAGAAGACATCCTTACCGGTAGGGCCTGAAACAGATAGGCGGGTATTGCCGATGACCTTATCAGCCTGAGAAGACATCCTTACCGGTAGGGCCTGAAACCAATACGGGCGAACTCAAGAAGCTCAACCAGGTCTGAGAAGACATCCTTACCGGTAGGGCCTGAAACTAAAGGTTTATTGCTCATATGTCCTCCTTAATAGTCTGAGAAGACATCCTTACCGGTAGGGCCTGAAACCATTTCTGTAGCGTGCCTATTGTACCTTTCAGTCTGAGAAGACATCCTTACCGGTAGGGCCTGAAACTATAGCCTGCTTCCACTTCCTATCCATCAAAAAGTCTGAGAAGACATCCTTACCGGTAGGGCCTGAAACTTACGGCAGTGTAATATCCAACTCCGTTGATTGTGTCTGAGAAGACATCCTTACCGGTAGGGCCTGAAACTTGTTCTACCAAACAGGGTGCGGTTCTTTAGTGTCTGAGAAGACATCCTTACCGGTAGGGCCTGGTTCGTGGATCGTGTCCGGTTTACGTTAGATGTAAAGACAAAACGGACACGATCCACGGTCACGGTCAACGGATTTACGTTAGTTCTTTAGAGATGGGAAACGACTGATAACTATCTGACGTAATACTGGGGGGGAGAATTCCACTTAAAAGTGAGAGTTATTTCCTCTTCACAACATACGAAATCCTGTCCTTCCACGAACTCACGTCCACCGGCAGGTAAAGGCTCCAGGCCTCGCAGAACACTTGCTGCGCCTCGTCCCGAACAGCGTCCTCCTCAGGTATCTGCGTCCTCGTGGCGGCGCACTCATGCTCAAAGGGGATATTAAGCACATAATTGACCAGCCCGTTTTTATAGGCCCGGAGAGAGATGTCTTTGTCGTAATAATGGATGGTGAACCCCTCGCAAAACCCCCGGCATTTCTGAAACACTGTTTTCTTCATCGCGAGTAGAAGTCCGTCGACCACCGCCACTTTCTCAAACGTCTTTTGCATGCCGGGGCCGTTCTTTTCTGCGTGCACTATGGTCTTGCCCCTGAAGGTCCCGTCTTTTCTAATGGTCCTGGCGCCGTAGAGTCCGACCACCCCTGCGTTTGAAGTTTTGGAAATAAAGCCTGCTATCTCAGCCGTCCAGTTTTCCCTGAAGACAAACACATCATTGTGCATGAAACAGAGGGCATCATATTTGGCCGCGTCAGCGCCGATGTTCAGGGCCTTTGAGACGCCGAGATTTTCTTTGTTGCGGATGCAGGTGATATGTTCATTGTAGAGACGGGTTTTAAACCCGTCTCTACATTCCTGTTCAGTCCCGTCCGTTGAACCGTTGTCCACAATAATTATTTCATAAGCGGCGGTTGTATTCTGACTCGTGATGGAATCAATGCACTTAAGTGTTGTCTCGATCTTGTTGTAAACAGGGACGATAATGCTCAGTCCTTCCATCTTTTCTCCGTGTAATGCCTTAACAGACGTATGAATTTCTTTTCATTTTTAGTCCCGGCGGCCTTAAAATAGTGATTCAGTATGTCCTTTTTTTCATCTTTGGTCAAAGGCAGGTCCGGATGGTTCAGCCCCGCGATGTCCTTTACGCAGTTCCTGATCGAAAACGGCCGGTTCCTCCTGATGCTGTCTATATCGATGATCCCCGACACCTGCTCTTCCTTTATAAATATATGCGAGAGATGAGCGTCTCCAAGCCAGTATCCCAGGCGGTGAATGCGGGCGACCTCATCCATTACAGTCATATATATTTCCCTGTCCAGTGTCCTCCCGCCCCGGACAAGGATGTCATAGAGAGATTCTCCCGGCGCTTTTTTTACGGCAAAAAACGGGAGCTTCCCCTTCCTGAAATGACCGTACGCGATGACATCGGTCACATTTACCCCCTCATAGATCAGCCGCTCGGCGGTACGGCATATCTCCTCTCCCCTGTTCCTGAACCTGAAAAGCACCTTGCTCTTCAGGTTCAGCGGATGGAGTATCTTCAGGTAACTTTCTGTGCCCGGATCGTAAATCAGGGTCGTCTTCCTGACGGTGGGATAGAGCTGAAGCCCTTTCTGGGACAACAAATCCTTAACGTCCTCATTCAGGTCCTCTGCCGGCTCGATCACGCGGGGGTTTTTGTCCACGATGTCGGACAGCCTGTTGATGAAATACTGGACCAGCCTGCTTTTATCGCAATAAAAAACCGCGGCCTTATTAGTAATATGTTTCATAATAACTGTCCTTTAAATATCTTCCGTGTAAGTTCCGGACATGCATGCTTAACAATATTTATAACGCAACATGATTTCTGAGTTTGTATTAACAGCTCGCTGCCTTTCTTCAATAAACCATCGGCAGGTATGATACAGTATTTGAGCGGATTTTTTTGCCGGTAGTGAAGACAGGAGGTATGAAAAGGCAAAAGCCTCGGAGTACCGCAGGATGCGGGACGAGAATGAGACGAAAATACTGTATCATGCCTGCGTTGCATAATTGCATCTCAACTAAGGTATTGCAATAAATATTTATTAAGCACGCATGTCCATTTCAAATATTTACCGGGCGCTTATTATGTTTCATGTCTCATCCGGTCCTTATCGCGAGGTAGAACCTCGTCAGAAAGACATTCGAATAGACCCAGAGATTTTTGATCAGCCACTTGCCGTTTCTGAGTTTGACAGGCAGCCTGTTAAGCGCGTTAAGGTCACTGACCGTATTGCAGCCGCGTTCAGTAGTATAAAGGGCCTCATAGCCAAGCTCGTTCGCGATGCGTATCGCTTTTTCGTCATAACCGCCGCTAGGCCAGGCAAGATGAGAGATCTTCTTTGAGAGCCTCTGCTCAAGGACCTTTTTCCCCACAGCAAGGTCTTCCCTGACCTCATCGTATTTACCCTGCTCGATGTAATTCGGTATCCTGTGGGAGACCCCGTGCGACTGGATGTCGACCAGGCCGCTCTCCTCCATCTCGATGATCTCCTTCCACGTGCACATAACCTCGGAGCGACGGTCAGTGAAGGCCAGCTTCCACGCGTCGTTGTGCGAGAGCGGGACAAAACCGTCCCTTTTGACGTCGCCGTCTTCTATGAAACTCGTGGCGACAAAGATCATGCCCTTCATATTGTATTTCTTAAGAAGGGGGAAAAGGTAAACGTAGTTGTCCGCAAATCCGTCGTCGAAGGTCAGCAGAACACATTTGTCCGGCTTCTCCTTCATGTTGTGCATAAAGTAAAGAAACTCACTGCCGGACAAAGTCTTCCAGCCCTTACGTGACAGGAGCCGCAAATGGTCTTCAAACATGTCAGGATAAACATTGAGCTCCCTGTCGGTCGGAGCTACGTGATGATACATGACAACCGGGATTGAATTATACTGCATCAAGGACCTCCCTGTATTCGGTTTCGGTCAAGTCTATCATTTTTTCATACGTAAATTTCTCTGCCGCTGTGGTTCCCGCGTTTCCCCCCAGCCGTTCCCTCAGTTCTTTGTCACGCAACAGGGCGATCACCTTGTCAGCCATGTCCTGCGGGTCCTTTATTTTGAAAAAGATCCCGTTTTTTCCGTCTTCAATAAAGTCCCTGAATGTCGGAATGTCGGACACCGCCACAGGCCTTGCCATCGCCATCGCTTCAATGAGGGCGGTGCCGAGGCCCTCCAGAACAGATGGGAAAACAAATACGTCCAGTGTCTTTAAGACGCGCGGGATGTCGTCCCTGTGGTCCAGAAATAATACCCTGTCTCTTATGCCAGCTTCAACATGTGAAAGGTACATTCCCTTAAACGGTTCCTCAAGGCTGCCGGCAAACAGCAG
>JBFLYJ010000365.1:0-3819 GCA_040756635.1 Nitrospirota bacterium | reverse complement strand
GGTTTCAGGAGATATCAGCCCGCTTACGCCTGACCCTGCCGGTCTCTCTTTATACGAATGTTTACGGCTTCGGCCACTGGCAGAAGTCTTCGGCAGAAGATGATACGGATGATGATCTTGTCACTTATTTCCGAAGGGCGGGGCTGGGGGCGGAACATATTTTCAACAGTGACTGGAAGGTGATACAGGAATTTTCGGTGAACTACAATGACGGAAAAGATTTCGGCTCATTTACCGGCGTGACATTGACCCCTGATGACTACTGGAGCATCGGACTTTCATACGATTCATATTCAACTGATATCCCGATACGCGCGCGTGTATACGATATTGAAGCTGATAAAGCGCAGGCGGATGTCACCTACAGGGAAAGTGAATGGCGGAGCTACCATCTTTCTCTTTCTCACTCGAGGTTTTCGGATGACAACACCAGATACCAGGGGATGGTTGGATATGAACAGGGTCTGTGGGTCATGAACGACTGGAAGGAAAGGGTGTTTGTCGACCTTTATTCGTCTTTTAATTCGTTTGACGAAGCCGAGTATTTCAACCCTGACAATGACCTCGGGATCACGGTCACACACATGACCGAGCATACGGTGAAACGATTATACCGAAAATCATTTGTATACAGGGTTTATCTTTCCGCCGGCGCTTACAAACAGGCGGGTTACGGTATCAAGCCTTCCGGCTCGATCAAGTACGAACATGATATCGAACTTTCGGACACGCATTCAATACGCTACGGCGGGAGCGTTGGCAGTCAGTCATATGACGGAGAAGCTGTTACCGGGTACAGTCTGTATCTGAACTGGAGGTTATTGTTCTGATGCTGAAACGTCTTGCCGTCTGTTCCATTATCCTGGCTGCGGTATTCTTCCATAATATCGCTGACGGCGCGATGAAGCCCGGTGAATTTATAGTCCTGTGCTATCACGCGGTACCTCTTAAGGCATCGCCGGGGGACACATTCAGCATACCCCAGAAGAAATTTGCAGAACAGATGGAATACCTAAGGACACACGCATACCATCCCGTTTCATTTGAAGATATTCTCAACGCGCATAAAGGGATAAAAGAGCTGCCCGACAAGGCGGTCCTGCTTTCGTTTGACGACGGCTACATCTCATATAAGGATTTTGTCCTGCCGTTTCTGGAGAAGCTGGGATATCCGTCAGTGCTGGCGATCGTAGGGAATTTCATCGAGTATTCACCGCCCGGAGGCCTGCCCGAACCGCTGATGAACTGGGAGCAGATAAAAGAGGTCAGCACACATAAGCTGGTGGAAGTTGTGTCCCATTCCTACGATATGCATAAAGGCGTTCAGTATACCCCTCAGGGGAATGAGGCCTCTGCCGCCAGTGTCGTAGCATTTGATCCTGTCACAAAGACCTATGAAACAGAAGCGCAGTACAGGGCGCGTCTGGAAGCGGACTTTATTGCAGAGAATAAAATCTTCCGGGAAAGGCTCGGAATTTCACCGAGGTTACTGGTATGGCCCTACGGGAGGTTTAATCAGATAAGTGTTGACGTCGCAAAAAAGGCGGGGATGATTTCCACCTTCACACTGGAAGAAGGTTTTTCCGGGATTGATGACCTTGACGCCGTTCGGCGCAATCTTGTCGAGAACACCGGTATGGACCATTTTATCAGGATACTGAAAGACCCCCTGGGAGACCAGCCGATGATCAGGGCGATGCAGGTGGACCTTGATCTGATATATGACCCTGACGAGTCGGTGATGGACATGAATCTAGGCAAACTGATCGACCGGCTTGTGGAGATGAATGTAAACACCGTGTTCCTCCAGGCCTTTGCGGACCCCGATGGCACGGGCAATATCGGGAGCGTGTATTTTGCCAACACTGTCCTGCCTGTGCGTGCCGACTTCTTCGGCCACGCAGCGCACCAGATGGCAATACGCAGCATGATGATTTACGCGTGGATGCCCGTACTCAGCATCGAACTCCCCGACAGTGAGGTGAATGAAAGGCTTAAAGTACTCGAAAACAGGGACGGAAAAATCCTCCCGGCTACTTCATGGTATCGCCGGCTGACCCCGTTCAGTAAAGAAACATCTGAGGTGGTAGGCCAGCTGTATGAGGACCTTGCCTCACATTCTCAGATACACGGTGTCCTTTTTCAGGATGATGCGTACCTGACTGACTATGAGGACTTCCATCCTGACGCAATAGAGAAATATACGGAACACTTCGGAATGCCTGTGTCTGCCGCCGACCTTGACGAAGACGCTGCTTTAGCCGGAGAGTGGTCCAGATACAAGACAGAGGTCCTGATTGATTTCACGGACGGTCTCAGGCAGAGGGTGAAAAAATACAGGCCTGTTGCCCGGTTTGCAAGAAACCTTTATGGAGCGGTAATGGAGAATCCGGAGGCCGAGAAGTGGTTCTCGCAGGAGTATGAACTATTTTTGAAGAATTATGATCAGGTGGTTGTAATGGCTTACCCAGGTATGGAAGAAGTTGAAAAACCGTCTGTATGGCTTAAGAACCTGGCCCGCAGGGCAAGGTCTGTCCCGCAGGGAATTGAAAAGACTGTTTTCAAAATACAGGCATACGACTGGAGAAAGGAGGAATGGATAGACAACGGCGTTCTCCTTGAGCAATTAAGAGACGTCCTGTCAGCCGGAGGAAGGCACCTGGCATATTACCCGGACAGCTACCGGGAAGACAGGCCCGCACGCGACAGGATAAAGCTCGAACTGTCTACAAAAATATATCCATTTATACCATGAACATGACTCTCTTATCAGTTATTCAGGCATTATGTGATTTTGTCTATCTCTATCCACTCCTGATGAGTTTTGTCTGGATGATAGGCGCACTTATTTTCTTCTTCAGGCTGGAACGAAACAAGAAGGTCCCGCCTGAAATCGAGAAGTATCCCTTTTTCTCGGTGCTGGTCCCGTGCCATAACGAACAGGACCAGCTTGGGGAGACTGTTGAGCATCTTTTGGCACTTGAATATCCGGATTACGAAATCATCCTGGTTGATGACGGAAGCACGGATGAAACAGCAGTCAGGATTCATGAGTTTTGTAAAAAACATGATAAGGTCAGAGGCGTATATCTGAAGCAGAACCAGGGAAAGGCTTCCGCCCTGAACGCGGGATGTCTTGTATCACGCGGGGACCTGATCCTGTCGATAGATGCTGATGCACTGCTTGACAAGGACTGTCTTAAGTGGATGGCGTGGCAGTTCGTAAAATTCCCGAGGGTAGGAGCCATTACCGGGAATCCAAGGGTAATCAACCGCACTACACTGCTCGGCAAGATACAGACAGGAGAGTATTCGACGATCATAGGATTCATCAAAAGATCGCAGAGGATACTTGGGAAGGTATTGACCGTGTCCGGTGTTGTGGCAGCCTTTCGTAAAGAGGCGCTCGCGTCTGTGGGTTTCTGGGACTCTGATATGGTGACAGAAGATATCGATATTACATGGAAGCTGGAGAAAAAATTCTGGGACGTCCGTTATGAACCGCGGGCAATATGCTGGATATTCGTGCCGGAGACTGTACGCGGTCTCTGGAAGCAGCGAGTGCGCTGGGCGCAGGGCGGAGTGGAGGTGCTGAAGAAGCATAATGAAATCTGGCAGGATTGGAGACAGCGCAGGCTGTGGCCGGTGTATATTGAATATACCTGCAGCATACTCTGGGTGCTGGCATTCTGGACGCTGATAATAATGTGGGCAGAGCAGACGTTCTTTGATGTATATATGCCCGTGCGTTTACTGCCGCCAATACAGCCGCTGTGGACGGGTTCCATCCTTGCACTTGTCTGTCTTATGCAGTTTACC
>JBFLYJ010000364.1:0-3823 GCA_040756635.1 Nitrospirota bacterium | reverse complement strand
GACATGGGGGCGCGGAACCTTCTGGACATACTGCGAAAGGTCCCGGGGACCGGGGTCGGCATGCACGATCTTTCGGTATATCACGCTATTGAGATCAGAGGAATAAAGACGACCATGACAGAAAAGGTACTGTTCATGATTGACGGCCACAGCATGAATACAAAAGTTCACGGCTCATCCATATGGCCTTTTTATATATGTCTGTTGATGCCATAAAAAGGGTCGAGGTGATCAGAGGCCCGGGTTCGGCACTCTATGGGGCAAACGCATTCGCGGGGGTTATAAACGTCGTCACAAAAAAACCGGAAGACATCAAAGGCCTTCAGGCGACCGCAGGGGCAGGCAGCTTTGATACCAGACACTACAGTCTGCTGTTCGGCGACAGCAATGGGGACCTGAAAATGTCGGGGTACTTCGACTATCTGAAGACGGACGGACCAAAAAGCTTTATTGAGGAGGACTCCATCGGCAACTCCGGCCGTACCGATGAATGGCAGGAAAAACCGGAGATAGGACTGTATTTTCAATACAAAGACTTTACCGTTAAAGGCGGGTACATGAAAAACAGCAATGGCCCCTATATAGGCGCGGGGCAGGCGCTCAATGACAAATCGTCAGTCAGATTAGAGGAATCTTATGTCGATATTATATATTCCCGCAGGATCACAGATGACTTTGATATCAGCGCAAGAATTTACGGAGACTATTTCGCAGGAGACTTCTTCTGGAAATTATATCCTGAAGGGAGTTTCGGAATCTATACTGACGGACTAATCGGTAATCCTAAATCAAAAGAAAAAACACTTGGCGCGGACCTTACGACGAGCTATTCCCTGTCAGACCACTTATTGACTGCGGGCGGCATGCTTGAGAAGGAAGAATTATACGATACGACCCATATAACCAATTTTGATCCGGACACAGGCGCCCCGCTCGGCTCGATGCAGGACATCACGGACTGGGGCAATTTTATAGAGAATGCCAAAAGGGAGATGTGGGCGGTCTTTATTCAGGATGTCTGGAACATAACTGACGATATATCCTTAACAGCAGGCGTCCGGCATGACCACTATTCCGATTTTGGAGGCACAACGAACCCACGGGCCGGTCTTGTCTGGGAGTTTAGGAAAGACACCTACCTGAAACTGCTCTACGGAAGCGCCTTCAGAGCGCCAACTTTTACTGACCTGTACCAGACAAACAATCCTTCCTTTGTCGGAGACCGGGACGTTAAACCGGAAAAAATCAAGACGTACGAAGCGGGCCTGGAGCACCGTTTCCTTGAAAACTACACCGCGCGTATAAATTATTTCCATAACGACATCAGGGACCTTATCGGACACAACGAGGATGCCGCATCTGCGGAAGTGCCGAAACAGGAAAACAGGGGAGACGCCAAAGTCGACGGCGTCGAAGCGGAACTGCTGTTTGATTTCGGTAATAACAGCTACGGCTATGTTAATTACAGTTACCATCACCCGGTCGACAGGGAAACAGGCTGGAGGCTGCCGGATGTGCCGTCCCAGAGAGGCAATGCCGGGGCCAACTACGCGCCGTGGAAATATCTGAACACCAACATCAACCTTTCATGGACAGGAAAGCGCTACAGGGTCGATAATGACCTGAGAGATGATCTTCCCGCAGAGACACTGGTAGACCTGACACTGATAGCGAAGAACTTCTACAGGACATTTGAGATACGCGGGTCCGTCTATAACCTTTTTGACGAATATTATACAGACCCCAGTCTTCCGGGTGATGTACACAATGATTTCCCGACAAACAGAAGGACGTTCTTAATTGAGGCAAGGTATACGTTTTAATGTTATTATATGAAATCCGGGAACTAATCTACGATTTGAGGGGATCAGCACTGAGACACATTTATAAGATTTTTTTTATTCCTGTAATATGTATTGCCGTCTTCTCGCTGTCCGCCTGTCCTGCGGATTCCTCCGAAGTGCTCATTATCGGCGATACAAAACTCAAGCCGGTCTCGCAGTTAATCTCCGGGATGGAAGGGACTTTATCTTATTCAATAACCGTTAAGGCCCCCTCGGATGTTAAAGACAGCCTGGAGAGTCTTGTTTACAGAGAAGGGGTGAGAGCAGTTGTGGCGCTTGGGCAGGATGCCGTCAATGTCTCGCTTTCTCTTTCAGAAAATATCCCTGTCATCTACGGACTTATCATCAACCCTCCTGAGACGTCGAGAAAAAATATAACCGGCGTCTATATGGCGACCCCGGTCGGTGAGTACGTGAATTTCACAAATAAATATTTTCCCGGCATTAAACGCATTGGAATAATATGTGATCCATCAGTCCGGACCATCCTGTGCGCGCCTGATAAAAAGACAGGCATATTACAATATGATGCCACTAATCCTTATGAGTTTATAGCCGCGGTAAGCGATATGCGGGGCAATATCGACGCTCTGCTTTTACTGCCTGAGAAAAACCTTCTCTCGCAGACCGCGCTCGAAAAAACATTTATCTTTTCTTTCAGAGAAAAGATCCCGGTGATAGGGATTTCCGAAAAATACGTGAAGACCGGCTCGCTCTTTTCCCTCAGCTTTGATCCCGACGACATGGAAAAGCAGATCATGTCCGTGACCACAAAGGTGCTCTCACGCGGGACCGCGTTCGGGACACCAGCGTCTCCGCCGGCAAAGTTCACACTGTATATAAACAGCAAAACAGCAGAAGCCACGGGCATTCGTATACCGCCCGACCTTATAAACATGGCAGAAAAGGTATATCCATAATGGCATTCCTTGCAAACACGATCGATAGTATCATAAAGGAGATATTACCCCGGTATTTCAATACCATAAGGAAAAAACTGCTTGTGGTCGCGGTGTCCGGTCTGGTGCTGGCTTCCTTTGTCTACACGCTGGAGTCCTTAAGATCGGAACACGCGATCATGAAACAGGAGATAGATAAAAAGGTCCAGGTCGTTATTAAGCTCGCTACCAATCTCGGAGAACTTCCTCTCATATCGAGAAATCCCGAGGTAATGAAGAGGACCCTTGCGACTATTAAAGATGTAGCGGACGTCTCATATGCCGCGTTCTATGACCATAATATGGACCTGCTTGAAGAAACCGGGAAAGTCCCCCAGCTCGTCTTTAACCGTCCTGCAAAGGCGGAGTTGTCGTACGTCGACGGAAAAGATTATGTGGACCTGTGCGCCCCGGTGTTTACCGTCAAGCCGGGTGAGGACATAGACATCTTCCGTGAAGATGCGGCCATAGAGACGAGGGAACAGGTCGGCTGGATACGCATAGGTTTTTCGAAGGACTCCCTGAAAAAGGCACAGAGGTCCCTGATATTCAAAGGGATCATGATAGCTGTCGTATTCACACTGTTAAGCAGCCTGCTCGTTTACAAATTGACCGCCGCCGCCACAAGACCCCTTACCCTGCTGTCCGGGGCGGTGCAGAGCGTAAGAAACGGCAAATATCCTGAAGTGTCCGTTTCCTCGGACGACGAAGTGGGCATACTGACCTCCGAGTTCAACAGGATGAGCAGGGCGATAAGCGAAAGGGAAGACATGCTCGTGGCGCGCGCCAAATTGTCCTATTTTATCTCTGACATCGGTTTCGTGCTTACCGAGGGCGCGCCCCTGCAGGCGACTCTTCAGCACTGCACGGACATTATAGTCGCGCAGATCGACGTTGCACTCGCGCGCATATGGACCTTCAATAAAGACCGGAATGAGTTTGATCTCATGGCCAGCTCAGGCCTTTATACCGTTACCGGCAGTCCGGTCAGCCGTCTCACCGAGAATGGTTCCACGCTCTGGAGAGCCGCCGAGAAGCTCC
>JBFLYJ010000363.1:0-3834 GCA_040756635.1 Nitrospirota bacterium | reverse complement strand
AGATACATAGCAGTTTAAGTTGGTAACTCTATTGCTTTCCGCATCTTCATTGACAAGATGAGGTGCATTAGAGCCATTCCACGATATTGCCTTTGAACGGTTTTTATTTCCATAGGACCAATATCCTGTATTTGTCCACCAACTATGTCCCTTAGCGTAAATCAATACACTCATTTCATCTGCGTGTTTGTGCGCATGTCCGGGGAAATATGACCACACTATTGAAGTCTGTGATAACTCATTATCATCAGGCCAATGCCCCAAACCATCCCACCAAATCGAGTACCCTGCAACGGGATATAGGCTTTGATCATATAGCGGTCTCCAGTCCTGGTGATAGCTCAGGTCTTTTATTTTACCTTTTGGGTCAGTTTCAACTATTGGCGGCCCGAGACTGTCCTTCCAGTATGCAGTGTCACCATACATAGGTAAAGAACCATCTGGCCTTCGTAATTGGGCGTAGAACAATTTTGCATTTTCATATTTACCCTGCCATTCATCCGGAATTTTAATATTCAGAGATGTCAAGTATTGAAACAGCATTCCCATAAATTTTATACCGGCCCTCTGATATCCGGCCGAATGCTCAAGCACGATGCCCTCATTATTGACATAATATTTCATCTGGTCACTCATTCTATCGAGTGATGTCTCTTTATATAAATTAACATTTGGTATAGCAGGGAATGCTATGCATATCTGCAGGAGAGCCAGATTTTGCATAATACCGTGATTAGAAGCAAAGGTGAAATGCGACGGTTTTGACAGCAGTCTGCCACTGCGCGAGACAAGCAGTAAAACAGCTTTGCCTGCTTCAGTATTAAACGTTCTATGCCTACGGTAATATTTCCAGAATTTTGCGAGTACTGAGATACGTTCAGCTATGGCATGATCATTCCAGATAAGTCCTTTCGGAAGGATCATATTTTTTTCATAAGAAGCAAAACTGCTGATCATGTCACAAGTCGCAATTAAGAATTTATCATTCCCTGATACTTCATACGCTGCAAGCAGGATTCTCGGGATTTCCAGTCTTGCCATCAATAGGTTCATTTCCGGAATTCCGCTTATATAATCATCGATGCTAAAAGGCATATGGATTTTCTCATCATGAATACCTGAAAAAGAAATGTCACCTTTTAGTATTTCCTCAGCTGTTCGAATCAACTTTCGGGAATTCCCGTTGTTGGCATTTGAAAAAAAACCTTCTATTTCATCAAGCACAGGATCTTCAGGCATGGAACGCGCCCTGCTCACCATCTTATCCGTGATATCTTCAGATGGAATATAATAATGCATAAACACTGGGAACCAGATAAGCGCTATTAAGGAAATTAAAATAAACCCGCTCAGGCAAAACAAAAGAATTGTTTTCCGGGGAGAAATCATCAAACTCAAATATTTTTATAGACCTTGACCGTTTTTTCTGCGATATCGTCCCAGTCCATTTCCTTTGCCCGCATCAGATTCTGATTACCCATTTCCTTCAGCCTCAATTTTGAAGCAACGGCAAGGTTAATCGCATTAAAAAGGCCATCCTTTTCCTCAACATCATAAAGAAGATTGTGTTCGTTGTTTAAAACCTCAGGTATGCATCCCATACGAGGAGCAATGATCGGTTTGCCAAAAGACATTCCCAGGAATACGCTTCCTGAGTTCAAGACATCCCTGTATGGGCATACCAGTACATCAGCAGCATTCATATAAAGATGTATTTCATCATTTGGAATATATTTGAGGTGTAAATGTATGTTATCGAGTCTTTCCGCTTTTTTTCTAAGCTGTCCGATAAGTTGATCATCTCTTGAACTGCCGGCAACAACTAACTGATTATTCCTGCTTTCAAGTCGTTTAAACGAGTCAACAAGCTCTATAACACCCTTATAGTATCGTATTAATCCCAGGTAAAGGAAAACAATATCTTCCTGTCTCAAATTCAGTCGTGTTCTGGCTTCATGCCGGTCCGTAGTGTTGCTAATTATCTTTGTGAAGCTGGCATGCGGAATGACCGCAATTTTTTCTGGATTTCTGATCTTCAGAATGTCGCTTACCATATCGTAAGATCTCCGGCAATGTACTATTATTTTATCGGCGCAACGGGCTATTAGTCCCGTGAAATAAAGCTCGATTTTCTCATATTTCTTTTCATGATTGACTATGTTATGTACTGTCCAGATCAATCTGATTCCAGATATTTTTATGATGATCAACTGACATATAAAGAGAACAGATTTTATAATTGTTTTTAGCTTGCTTTTACTGATCAAGAAATTGTGCTGCCAGTGAAGATGAATTGCGTTGACCTTATACTCTTTTATGGCATTATACAGAACCGTTGGATTCAAAAAAGATAATCGTTCCACTGTTTCGCCGTATCTGGCATCAATATCCAATTTATTTATGCCGGCTAAAAGTGATTCCTGATAAAAATCCCGTGAGGCCGGGATGTGAATGACCCGATATTTTTTCATATCATGAGTTTTTTAGCATAAGACCGATCCTGTATACGACCCCGACAATCAAGTAATAGGCATACTTAACTTCGATCATAATCGGCGTTCCAGACGAAAGTTTTTTTATGATATTCTTGATTCGGGACAGATACTCCCTAAATGCCATCTTAAGGACTGTTGAGTCTCCCTTCATGATATGTTTGCAGTAGAATGCCCCTCTTCCAATTACATATCCCCTGTTTAAAGCCCGCACCTGGGAATCTGTATTCCTCCCGTGATTATGATATACAAGTACTTCAGGAGAATAAATCATTTTTCCTCCGGCCTTAAATACTCTGTAAAAAAAATCCGAATCCTCAGCCGATTTAAGCTTGGTTCCCGCTCCGAATTCAGGATCGAATGTGCCTATCAGGTCGTAGACACGACGTGCGAAGGCCATATTACAACCGGTAAACAATTTAAATGTATCATATGGAGAAGCAAATAGGAGTCTCTCTTTATATGTTCTTACCGTGACACGCTGATCTTTATCATTATACAGTTCAACCCTGCCGCCTATGCCGATGAGATCAGGGTCAGATTCAAATTCCCTAATAATAGACGTCAGCCATTGTTTATCTATGATGCAATCGTCATCAGTAAAGGCGGTATATCCCCCTGTCGCTTCTCTCAGGCCGGCATTTCGTGCGTTGGAAAGGCCCTGGGCCGATTCAAAAACATATCGCATAGGGATCCTGGATTCACAAGAAAATTCCTGGATAACAGATTTGGTATTGTCCGTAGAGTTATTGTCCACAATAATCAGCTCCCACTCAACACCGGTATCAACAGACATATTTTCGATACTTTTCAAGGTATCCAGTAACCTCTCCCCCCGGTTGCATGTGCAAATAATAACACTGATTAGCATGTTATACCAGTGATTTAAATAAGTCTAAAGTATCGTGTCCAGCCCGATCCCAGTTATAGTAGTTTATGACCTTTGCTCTGGCTTTTAATCCCATTTGAGCTGCCGTTTCTCTGTTTCGGAAACAAAACATTAATTTATCGTAGATATCATTTATATCGCTGGATACCAAGAAACCTTCTTTACCATCTTCCAAAACAATTTCTATCTGACCCAGGCGTGATCCTATGATGGGCTTGCCGGACGCCATATAGTCAAATAATTTTAATGGGGACAGGTTGAATCCCGACTTTAAACTCGCAAATTCACTCCCATCATACAGGCACAGGCAAACGTCGGCAGATGCCAGATACATTGGGACATCCGAATACTTCACCTTGCATCTCTTGAGATTATCAGATTCGTCTATATAGCCAGACGCTGAATTATCAAGTGCTATGAAGAGCAATTTATCTCCTCGTCGATGCGCTAAAG
>JBFLYJ010000362.1:0-3850 GCA_040756635.1 Nitrospirota bacterium | reverse complement strand
TGTCCCTTTATCAGATAGTCCTGCGCCCCGTTCTGTATGGCTGTAAGGGCAATGGCTTCATCATCAACAGTGGTCAATAATATGACCGGGACCCTGGGAGAATGCATGCGCACGCTTTTCAGCGTGCCGATTCCCCGGCTGTCCGGCAGTGTAAGGTCGAGCACGATTATGTCATAACGCTCTTCGTCAAGACGCTTGAGCGCAGCGGCAAGATTCGACACGGAGGTCAGGCGGTACTGACTTGCCCCCGTTTCAGCCAGGGTTTCCCTGAAGAGACGCACATCCCCGGGATTGTCTTCTACAAGCAGGATATCGATGGTTTTAGTGATCGTCTGTGTAGTCATTTCTTTCGTTTCCCTCAGGTATTGAAAAGTAAAACGTGGAACCCTTGCCGGATTCCGACTCCACCCAGATGCGCCCGCCGTGGTGTTGCACGATCTTCTCGCAGATCGCAAGCCCTATGCCTTCGCCTGAATACTCTTTAGTGTCGTGCGCCCTCATAAACATAATAAATATTTGTTCCTTCTGCTGGTCGTTGATCCCTATTCCGTTGTCCCTTACCGAGAAAATCCACTCCCCTTCTTTACACTCCGCGCTTACATGTATTTCCACTGTCCTGTCACCGCGGAATTTAATAGCATTCCCGATAAGGTTCTGAAAGACCTGAATCAACTGTACATCATCCGCCATGACTACGGGCATATGATCACTGGTAATCACAGCGCCGCTGTCCTCTATAACAAGTGCAAGATTTGCCTTTGCGCTGATGAGGACATATTCGCAGTCAGTCGGTATCATTTCATTTTTATTTTTTTTATCAACCCTGGTATACGTGAGCATGTTACTTATCAGTCTCTGCATACGGGTGGCGCCGTCCACAGCGTAAGAGATGAAATCGTCGGCGTCATCATCAAGCATTCCCCTGTATCTTTTTGCCAGCAGCTGAGTGTAACTTGCAACCATGCGGAGTGGCTCCTGCAGATCGTGCGAAGCCATATAAAAAAACATCTCCAGTTCCTGGCGGGACCGGTCAAGCTCTTCCTTTGCCTCTAAAAATTTTTTCTTTTCTTTATCGAGATATGCCGCGGTGAAATCGGCGGGGATGCCCACCAATTTATTGGCTTTTTCTACTGATCTGTCTGATATTCTTTTACTCATAATCAGTCAAATTCTTAACTGTTTCGATCATTACATGCCAATTGCAAAATGAATGCCAATTTACAACTTGCTGGATATTAATGATTATTAGAGCTGTAACAGGACAGTGATGTCATTCATATGACACTTCTTGTAAATATTATTGCCAGGGATTTTGACGGTGTCCTGTATTTTTTTTGAATAAGAATGATCAAGCAGGGCTCTATCCGGTAGTTTGGGCTGGATTGAATTTCCTCACCTCCGGGACGCATATCGTTTTAATGCCGGAAAAAAATTAAAACAGTCGAGCACGCACGTGTTTTAAATAATACGTGGTTACAGCGATGACGCAACCTTACTGATAGTCGCATACCTCGCGCATATTAATAACGAATCCTGATTTTCAGATTTTATTATTACGCCGTTTTATATCAGTCAGCCCAGGAGTGAAGAATTAAGCAGCCTGGCTACCGGCTTACTGCCTGGTAAGACTGTCCTGATTTCATCAACTTGAAGTTTTCCGCCCCTTCTTCCTGCTTGATCTGCTTAAAGACTTCACATGCCATACAGGAAACCTGTTTCTGGGCAAAATCACCCTGGACTTTCCCGCCGCAAAAGGTCCCGGCGATTGCCCAGCATATACGGCCACCGTTTTTCCCGCTGTTTGCCCCATTGGACGAGCTGTCCATGGCAGCAGGACATACGCCGAGTTCCCTGGTCTTTACCCCGCCGACTTCCCTTCCGCATTTCTTTATCTCCCAGCAATTTAATTTACCCATTCTCTCCTCCTTATTTTTAAGATATATGTTTTTGTATCGGGGAGATGAACAGGTAACTTAATAGGGCATCATCCTAATTGCATCCGATATCCCTTAAGAGTGTACATGAACTGAGAAGTATCAGATAATCATGACGGCGGTCCGGGACAACCAGCATCGACGGACCAAGTTTATACATTGCGGGTTTTTGGCAATGACCTTTCAGGGCTGATCCTTAATGGAATCCACTTCGGGAGAGAGGACCATTCACTCCCAGGCATTCATCATGAGTCAACCTTACAGTTGGATTAATTTACTCATTCAAGGAGAGCGAAATTGACGGAAAAGCTTTACCTGAGATACCTTAGCGAGATTCACAAAAGCTAAGTGACATCTTTCTGATGTTCGCTAAATGTTTAGTCCTGCAGTCAAATTTAAATTCCAATATCCCATCGCATTGTAAAGGTTTTACGGCAAGTCCGCTCTCCTGATTTATGCAACATTAAGGTCAATTTTTGTCCTGCGTTACTCAGCTTAATTGGCAGCGGTCTGGAACGCGTGTCTCAGAAGTTCGTGAAAGTCCTTGAACTTCATTTTTTTCTTGATATGTTCTATGTGGTTTTCCACGGTCTTAAGGCTGATATTCAGGTTCGAGGCTATATCGCGTTTCTTCAGTCCCTGGCCGACAAGCTGATACACCTCAAGCTCGCGGTTGCCGAGAAGCTCGATTGAAGATTTAGGCTGATCATTCTTCCTCTCAATGAATTTGTGCAGCAGCTGCTCTGACAATTTTTCACTGATGTATATTTCTCCCTTCAGGACGGTCCTGAGTGCTGAAAGAAATTTTCTGGAGGGTTCCTGCTTCATGATATATCCTCTTGCACCCGCTTTCAGGCAGCGTTCAGCATATATGGATTCATCATGCATGGAATAAACCAGTACCGGAAGCCCTTCATATGAATATGATATATTTTCTATGAGCCGCAGTCCGTTGCTTTTCTTAAGGGTAAGATCAACAACAGCTATGTCGGGCTTGCAGTCAGTGATGGTCTGCATGGCATCAAGGACATTTCCCGCCTCACAACAGACCGTGATGTCTTTTTCACGGTTAATAATTTCTGAAATCCCCTCACGCATTATGGGGTGGTCGTCGACAATCAGAACTTTATACGCCTCCATCCTGTGCTCTGCACCAGAAATACTCATAATGTCTTCACCGCCTTCTTGTTATTTGCCACGTCAGGGCCGGCCCACCGGCATTGCTGACCTGGTTGCCTCTGTCGGAGGCATCATTGCTCAATGTTGATATTGTCGTTAAAAGAACACGATATGCTCGTGCCCCTTCCGGCTTCGGAGTCGATATTCAATAAAGCGCCGATCATGTTTGCCCTGTAGTTCATGATCTTCAGTCCAAGACCATTTTTCTTCGTGTCCGCATCCCTGATCCCTGCACCGTTGTCTTTTACGGTCAATACGACCGTGTCTTCCGCCAGAGACAGATAAATTTCGATGTGTCCGGGATTGCCATGTCTCAGGGCATTGGTGACCGCTTCCTGGGCGATTCGGTACAGCTGCATAACTGCCGCCGAATTTTTAATGGTAACCGGGCCGCTGCTTTTAAAAAAACACGGCACGTTAAAATTTCTGGTCGTCCGGGACGCAAGCTCTTCAAGAGATGAAGCGATATTGTTCCGGCTGCTTTCCATCGGCAGACGCCCCTGCATCAGGAACCTTAGATGCTCTTTTGCCATGTCAATGAGGAATGTGATCCTGGATGCCAGCTCAGCCTCCGGTATCGATTTCTCTTTCAATATGTCCTGGAGGCTCTGGCTCTTCAGCGACAATCCCGTAAGGAGCTGCCCCAGGCCGTCATGCAATTCAAACCCTATACGCTGAAGTTCCCGGTCCTCGGTCTCGAGGATGGCCTTTTCCAGAACCTTGCGCTCGGCAATCTC
>JBFLYJ010000361.1:0-3862 GCA_040756635.1 Nitrospirota bacterium | reverse complement strand
CCTGAGGCGGTACGGTTCAGCGCCCCACGCGGGATTCGGCCTCGGCTTTGAACGGATAGTGCAGTACATAACCGGAATGAGCAACATACGCGATGTTATCCCATGTCCCCGTGCTCCGCAGTCGATACGGTTTTAACAGGGCAAATACCTGTTATCAGAGGCGATGCTCTGTCAGTAAAATCTGAAGATTTTACTCTTCCCTGATCCTGGCCTTTATTTTGTTCCTTATGACCTCAGTCAGCTCCTTCATCCCATGCTCTTTAGAAGCATGTTCAGCGACCTTTACCAGCAGCTCTTTCTCGTCCTGGGCCATTCCCTTCCATTTACATTCTACTCCGAGGTCAGAACATTGAAATACCTTTGTCATATGTTGCCTCCTCGTATATTCTTTAACTTAAGTATATCACGGAGTTATTTGCATACGGGGCCCGTATGATAAAATAACAGCTAATGATGACGAATTGATTCTGGGGCGATCCCGGTTCTATAAATTGCAGGTCACTGATATCCTTTAAGAAAGGAGAAAAAACGTGAGCAGTTCATACAAGGGGGGCAGCAGGTCCCGCAGACCCGGAAAATCCAGGACCGACAAGACGGTTGAAGAGGTCATCCGGGAACTGAGAAAAGACAGATCCGCGACCGGCGACTACAGGGAGCGCTCTTTAAAAATACACGGCCTCATATGCTCCAAGTGCGGAAGAGAATTCGATGAGAAAACCCGACACCTGCTGACCGTGCACCACAAAGACGGCAACAGCAGGAATAATCCCCCGGACGGGTCCAACTGGGAAAACCTCTGCGTTTACTGTCATGACGACGAGCACGGCAGAGGGCTGCTAGGCGATTATCTGAAAAAACAGAAGGGAAAGTAGCCTGATTTGGCATATCAATATATAGTGAAATTACGTCTGTTAGTACTGCTCATATCATTGTCCTTTCTGCCTGGATGCGCAACCTCCTTAACGCAGAATGATCCCTGGTTCGGAAGGGACAAGGCCAAACATTTTATCATCGCCGGTGTTATTTCAGGCACTGCGAAGGTACTTGCGGACAGGCATGGAATGGATAATGATGAATCCTTTTATTTCGCCTTTGGTACCACGCTCTTTTTTGGCACCAGCAAGGAAGTCTATGACCTGAAAATACGAAAGACCGGATGGAGCTGGAAAGACCTGATGTGGGACACGCTCGGCGCGCTCGCAGGATACGGGATTGTGCAGGCGGTTGATTGATCAGCGGAGGCAGAGGCCGGCATCAGACACAAGCCGAATAATACAAACGAATCGGGCGCCGCTATATTTCCTGAAACAATGAAAGGGACTGCGTCAGCCGACCTTTTAAACTCTTTTTCCCACAAATGCCCTGTATTCAGTGGGAGGGTTAAGTATCTCCATACCCATACTGAATGACACCCCATGTGTGGATGTCTTTGTCTGAAACCACTTTACTTCACACTGAAGGCTTATTTTTTCACCTGACATCAGCTGGCATTTAAGCTCGATCAACGAAGACGGGGTAATGTCCACTATACTGTCGGCGGTTGCGGTCACCATGTACAGACCTGCCTCCGAAAAGTTCATGACAATCCCTTTATAGGTTTTGCCGCCCGACACAATTTCGGCATCGAGGTTTTCGACGATCCTGTTTGCGCGTCTTTTATCAGACTTAGTCATAGTGGCACCTTATGTAGATTCTCTGATAAGTATACCAAATCAATCCCAAATAGAAAACAAATCACTTACGGGCACGGTGCTGACCCGTATTTTCGGTCTTGCTGCGTACAAGCAGTGCAATATGACAGCGTCTGCCTTGCCGGCCTGTTCATAATATTAAAAATGCCTCCAGTCCTTATTCATATTGGGAAATATATACGGGTAACGGGTCATGATGAAATAGTGCCTATTCTCCATGCTTGTCACTGAAATATGTCGGATACAATTCTTTTGCGCAGTGCGGACAAAGACCATGACTGAACATGGTATCAGTATGTTCAGTTATATAGTTCTCGACCGTATGCCATGAGCCTTTATCATCACGAATTTTTTTACAGACCGTACAGATAGGCAAAATGCTTTCCATGACCTTTATTTCCTCAAGAGCCTTGCTGAGTTTTTCATTCTTCTCTAAAATCTCTTTGTGCGCCCGCTTCAGCTCAACATGCCGCCTCCAGGAAAATACTACAGCAGCGAACGCAAGGAATATTATTACCGTAATGATTTCATCCAGCTCCAGGTGTTCGTATTGACTCGACAAAAACACAATTTCTTCGAGGACATCGAAATACAGCGAAATAATAAAAACACCGACAGCCAGCAGTGCAATGACTGCCAGATCTACGGCAGTTTGCGACCTTTTAATATTGATATATTTTGATTCGCTGTTCATATGCCAGCCCTGTCCCTCTTTGTTCCTTCCCCTGGTCGGGGTCCACAGCCTCTCGGTCAAAGAGACTGTATCTGTAACTAAGTCCTCAAACAAATAAATTGCTATGGGAATTAACCAGAGTCAATCCTCCATCTGTCTTTATCTTAAAACATTGCATTCATCAATGGAAGGTACCCTGTAGCTAACTCTGCATCCCGGTGTCAGCAGCTGCACTTCGGCTAAATCATGCATCAGGAAAAACCGGAAAACAAGAAAATTCTTTTTTTATCGAAATTCTGATAAAATTCAAGTGCCTGCTTAATGAAAATAGGCGAAAGAGGTCCCGGGAAAATCAGAATTGCCGGGTGCAGTTTAACTGCCGGACAGGATGAACAACTGAAATGAAAATACTGATGTTTTACGCTCCATCGTTCTGGTACAAGACATACGAAAAGGTGCTTGCTGACGTCCCTGACAGGGAGATTGAAGAGTCATGCGATAACGCGGTCGTCGTATTCTATCACGCCGAGGAAGCGGACGTTGAGAGAAAAAGCAGCGTCCTGACGAAGTTTATAAAGAACGTCAAATGGCTTTCAGGCAAGTTCAATACCAGAAACCTGGTCCTCCATTCCTTCAACCACCTCTCGTCGTCTAAAGCTCCGGCCGACTTCACCGCCGCACTGATCAGCGAGGCCAGGGAACGTCTCCTGAACACCGGGTTCACTATTGTTGAGACGCCGTTTGGTTATCTGAATGAATGGAAGATACATGTCGCAGGGGACTCGCTGGCAAAGGTATTTAAGGAGCTGTAAGGGGTATCATTTCTTATTGTCCACCTTGTTGACCCTGTCATATCCCCTTTCTCTATGGCAGCCGGGGATACACCTTCCGCCCGTACCGGTCTTTATGTATTCAACCGGAATAGTGGCCGCGCCGAACTCGAATTCTTCCCTGATATGGTCTTCCTGGTCAGAGGCATGGACATCATGGCATGCCCGGCATGTCCTTCCCTTCTTCTGGTTCACATGGAGCATGTGGAGATTGATCTCCCCGTTCCTGAAGTTAGTGACTGTCGCGGTCTTTTCGGTCGTCACAAGCGCCTCCTTGTGACAGTTAAAACAGAGGTCATATTCCCCCTTTTCATATGCCGAGTAGAATTGATGAGGGAATGAAAGGCGCAGTATATTGGCATTATCAGACCCGTGCGGGTTGTGGCAGGCGGAGCAGTTTCCCTGCACTACGGGGCCATGCTGAAAGCGTCTCTTCTTCCATGCCATGTTTTTTGCGTGGCACGTATAACACAGGGTGTCCAGTTTATCACGGAGAAGAAACTTTCTGTCCGAAAAGTGCGGCGAATGACAGGAAACGCACTGCCCCTTCTCTGCCGGTTCATGCTTTATTGCGTACTGGCTGATCTCGGTCTTCTTCTCCTCATGGCAGGTGAAGCAGATCTTGTCCGGCGGGGTCTTCAGCCTTGTCCTGCTCTCACCCGAATGAG
>JBFLYJ010000360.1:0-3877 GCA_040756635.1 Nitrospirota bacterium | reverse complement strand
TTCGCGGCGTTTGTGATCATGATTTCGAAACTCGCGCTTGTGGGAATTATACTTGTCATGATAGAGACGGGGCTTGCAAAGATGAGGATATTCCGGCTGACTGAATTCCTCGGTTCCGCGTTTTTGCTCGCGACACTCGGGATGCTGTCTTATTTTATATTGGAATGAAAGGGAGCAATAACCCCTCCCGGCCTCCCCTTAACTTAAGGGGAGGAGACAAATCCCCCCTCTTAGGATAAGAGGGGCAGGGGGAGTTAATTTACTCGGACATTAATATGGACCTGAACGTTGCTGTACAGTTAAACAGTTTTCTTGCGGCCTTTGTGCTGCTTACCGCATTCGGCATGCTGGTGCAGAGAAGGATGTTCGGGCTTGTGCATCTGTTTGCATGGCAGGGACTCTTTCTTTCAATCAATACTGCTGTCGTCGGGTTTGTTGCTGAAAAACATCACCTTTATATATCGTCTATCATGACCCTGTCTTTAAAAGTTATCGTGCTTCCTTATATCCTGCATGTGCTCATCCGGCGGCTTAAGGTCCACAAAGAGGTCGAGATCATTGAAAACATACCAATGACGATGCTGATGGGGATCGCCCTTGTCATATTCTCTTATTACCTGACCGCACCGGTAAGGGACCTTTCGACTCTTGTGACCCGTTCAACGCTCGCAGTAGCGCTCGCCACCGTCATGATCGGTCTGCTGATGATGATAACAAGGAAACACGCGGTTACCCAGATCATAGGTTTTCTCGCGATGGAAAACGGGCTTTTCTTTGCCGCCACCAGCGCAACATACGGGATGCCCCTTGTGGTGGAGCTGGGGGTCGCGCTTGACATACTGATCGCTGCCTTCATATTCGGGATATTCTTTTTTCATATACATACAACCTTTGACAGCCTTGATGTAGACCAGATGGCGAGGTTGAAAGATGAGGACTGAAAATTAATGGTAGGGGCGAGGTGACCTCGCCCTTACAGATTACACATTACTGATTTAAAATGGAGAACAATTAATGTTACTGGTTTTATTGATCGTCCCGCTTTTTGCGGCTGTGGTGCTCGCATTTGTCGGCGACAGGAAGTTTGCGCCTGAGATAAACATCGCCGGCTCTGCCGCGACGTTCATCGCAGGGACTGGACTTGCACTGCAGGTTTTTGAGCAGGGGCCGATGCTGGCAGGAGGAAAGTTTTTCTTTGTCGACGCCTTCAATGTCTACCTTGCAGTCCTTACATCCTTTGTCTCGATGACCACAGCGATTTTCAGCAGGCGGTATATGCGGCTCGAAAGGGAACACGGGCGGATAAACTCTATAAGGATACGTTTTTATCATGCCATGTTCCAGCTCTTTATCTTTGCGATGCTTTTATGCCTTTTAACAAATAACATCGGCATACTCTGGATAGCGATGGAGCTTGCCACATTGTCTACGGTACTGCTTGTTTCCCTGTACAGGACCCCTACCGCGATTGAGGCGGCGTGGAAATATTTCATACTCTGCGGTGTGGGTATCGCCCAGGCCCTTTTTGGAACAGTGCTCTTGTACTTTGCCGCTGAAAAGGTGCTGGGAGAAGGAGGGGAGGCCCTGCTCTGGACCAACCTGAGCCAGGTCAGCGGAAGCCTTGAACCCACGGTCCTTTCGCTCGCCTTTGTCTTTCTCATGGTCGGATACGGCACAAAGGTGGGACTTGTCCCGCTGCATAACTGGCTTCCCGATGCCCACAGTGAAGGCCCCACCCCCATATCCGCCGTACTTTCCGGACTTCTTTTGAATGTCGCGCTTTATGCACTGGTGAGGTGCAAGGTGCTTGTTGACGGCTCAACGCATTCGCACCATGCGGGCAATATCATGATGGGCTTCGGCCTGCTCTCGATCCTGGTGGCCGCTTTTTCGCTCCTCAGGCAAAAGGACATAAAACGCATGTTCTCATACTCATCCATTGAACATATGGGGATAGCGACCTTTGCATTTGGCCTTGGGGGGCCTATCGCCACATTTGGCGGGCTTCTGCACATGCTCGTTCACAGCCTGGCAAAGTCTTCGATATTTTTTACCGTGGGCCATGCCTCGCAGATGCACCGTACACAGGAAATGGATAAAATCAAAGGTCTCTTCAAAGGCAATCCGCTTGTCGGGTGGGGGCTGATGTTCGGCGTAATGGCGATTGTCGGGATGCCGCCGTTCGGCGTATTTACGAGTGAGTTTCTGATCCTGACCGCGACAATCAAGGACGCCCCTCTGCTGACGCCGTTCCTTCTCTTGGGTCTTGCAGTCGCCTTTGCCGCGCTTTTCAGGAGGGTCCAGCCGATGGTTTCCGGCGTGGTGCCTTCTTATCAGAAGGCCATGAGGGCTGCGCATGTACCTGTCATGCTGCATATGGTTCTTGTTTTTATTCTCGGTATCTATATGCCCGAATTTCTTAATAACTGGTTTCATACTGCTGTGGAGTTATTGAAATGAGTGTATTAATTGATGCCCTGACCCCGCTGCTCGGACCCGAGACAAAATATGATGGAGGCCAATATCCGTCTTCCATCCCTTCCTGTCTCGTCGTGAGGGGGAAATTTGTCGAGGTCGCAAAGGCCATGAAAAAAATCCATGCCCTGCTGGTTGCGGAATGGGCTGCGGATGAAACGCAGTTTGGCAGGGGGTTTGGTATTTACGCCTGTTACCGGTGGGGGCCGGAATACCTTATTGTAAAGGCAGAGGCACCCGTTGAAGAGCCGATATTCCCGACCATTACTGAACAGTATCTGCCGGCATACCGTTTTGAAAGGCAGATGAGAAGTCTCATGGGCGTTGTACCAGTCGGACATCCGGACCCGAGGCCCTGGATAAAATTTGAAGACTGGCCTGAAGACGCCTGGCCGCTCAGGAAAACTTTTAATGCATCAGAGACGATGCCGCGTGTCGAAGGTGAATACAAATGGGTCAGGGCAGAGGGAGTGTACGAAATACCGGTCGGTCCTGTGCATGCGGGGATTATTGAGCCGGGACATTTCCGCTTTCAGGCCGTGGGAGAGGGGATCCTCAATCTCGAGGAGAGGCTCGGGTATGTTCACAAGGGAATAGAGAAAAGGTTTGAAGCCCTTTCATGGCAGGAAGGTTCGAGGCTTGCGGGCCGCGTTTCAGGAGACACAACCGTTGCCCACAGTCTGGCGTACTGCATGGCCCTGGAATCAATGACCGGCTGCGGTGTGCCTGAACGGGCGTATTGGCTGCGCGCGCTTTTTCTCGAAAGGGAACGCATAGCCAACCACCTGGGAGATATCGGTGCTGTTTGCAATGACGCTGCCTTTGCGTTCATGCTTTACCAGATGTCGAGGCTCAAGGAGATAATGCTGCGTACCAACCTCGAGCTGTTTGGCCACAGATCCATAATGGACAGGGTGGTCCCCGGAGGGGTATCGGTTGACATTGGTCCGGAAGGAAAAGAACTGATATTGTCGGAGATGAAAAAGCTTTTAAAGGAATTTAACAGGCTTGTTGCTATCTATGAAGAAAACGCGTCCCTTGAAGACAGGGTGCGGGACACCGGCATTCTTATTCCCGAAAAGGCGAGAGAGATCTGCGCGGTGGGGGTCGTCGCAAGGGCGAGCGGAATGAATTTTGACTGCCGGGTGCAAAACCCCTTTCCTCCATATGACCGTATCGGAGTTAATGTGCCGGTATTAATTTATGGTGATGTAAATGCGAGGGTTTATGTAAGGATGAAAGAGGTGCGTGAGTCCGTACGGATTATACGTGAGATCCTTCAGACGCTGCCGGACGGGAACATCGTTGCGGACTGTGCCATTCCTGCACCCGATACAGCCGGTTTTTCGACGATCGAAGGATGGCGCGGAGAGATTGTTTACTGGCTCCAGTCAGGACCAAA
>JBFLYJ010000036.1:0-13622 GCA_040756635.1 Nitrospirota bacterium | reverse complement strand
ATGTTTGTAGGTGTCGGCGCCTCTCGCGTCAGGGACATGTTCAAGAAAGCGAGGGCCACCCAGCCGAGTATAATTTTCATCGATGAAATCGACTCTGTAGGCCGGACCCGCGGTGCCGGTCTTGGGGGAGGCCACGATGAGAGGGAACAGACCCTCAACCAGCTTCTTAGTGAACTGGACGGATTTGAGCCCCATGAAGAAGTAATTGTTATCGCAGCCACAAACAGACCCGACGTGCTGGACCCGGCCCTATTGAGACCAGGCCGATTTGACAGACACATAATTATAGACCGGCCCGGATGGAAAGACCGCCGGGCCATCCTTGACGTGCACGCGAAGGACAAAATATTGGCCGAGGATGTTGATCTTGACCGTATAGCAAAAGGGACACCGGGTATGACGGGAGCTGATCTGGAAAACCTCATAAACGAAGCCGCACTGATCGCCACCCGGGACAATAAAGACAAAATCAGCAATCATGATTTCGAGGAAGCGCGCGACAAGATCCTGATGGGCGCCGTCCGGGAGGACACGGTCAATGATCTCGAAAAGAGGATAACGGCATACCATGAGGCCGGACACGCCCTGGTCGCCCACGAGCTTCCCGGTACCGATCCCCTGCACAAAGTAAGCATAATACCCCGCGGAATGGCTATGGGCGTGACGCAGCAGCTTCCTGAGGAGGACCGCCACTACTATCCGATGAAATACCTCATAAACCGCTTATCCGTCATGCTCGGAGGAAGGGTCGCGGAAAAAATAGTTTTCGATGACGTCAGCACCGGTGCACAGAGTGATCTGAAAGAAGCTTCTTCACTTGCTGAAAAAATGGTTGCACAATGGGGAATGAGCGACAAAGTTGGGCCGCTGAGTCTCGGCCGTGGTGAAGAACACCCGTTTTTAGGGAGAGACATCTCTCTTCCAAAACGATACAGTGAAGAAATGGCTTGGCTTATGGACCAGGAAATCCGCAGATTAATCGTTGAATCGGAAGCGAGGGCGGATGAAATATTGAGGAATAAAAGACATGTTCTGGACAACCTGGCTGAGACACTTATAAAGGAAGAAGTCCTGGACAGGGACGATGTTGACAGGATCATCAGGGAAAGTAATTGATTATTCCTTCTTTATGCCCTCGAAGTGAAAAAGTGGATTGTTGATGAAAGACGGCCTTATCCGAAAAGAATTTAACCTCCGCAACGACCTCATTTATCTTAACCATGCCGGGGTGTCGCCATGGCCGCTGCGTACCACACGGGCCGTTCAGCAATTTGCCGAGGAAAATATGAAACAGGGTTCCTTCAGCTATCTGCAATGGCTTGAGGTCGAAGCGAATCTGAAAATGCAGGCAGGGCAACTGCTCAACGCCGCTTCAAAAGATGATATAGCACTCTTGAAAAATACGTCTGAAGCGCTGTCAACAGTTGCTTACGGACTGGACTGGAAAGCAGGCGACAACATTGTAAGCAGCAATCAGGAATTCCCGTCTAACCGCATGGCGTGGGAATCGCTGTCCTCTAAAGGCGTTGAATTACGGGAGGCAGAACTGGGCGGGCCGGTTTCTCCCGAAGACTCGCTGTTTGCCCTGGTGGATTCCAGAACGAAACTTCTGACTATCAGTTCAGTCCAGTTTTCAACCGGACTGAAAATGGACCTGCAGCGTATCGGTGAATTCTGCAGACAAAAAGGGATCATGTTCTGCGTGGACGCGATCCAGAGCATCGGGGCGGTCCAATTTGACGTGCGGGGGATCGGGGCGGATTTTGTCATGGCTGACGGACACAAGTGGATGCTCGGGCCGGAAGGACTTGCGGTATTTTATTCTGATCCGGAATCGAGAAACAGACTGCGGCTTAGCGAGTTCGGATGGCATATGGTTGAGGCGATGGGCGATTTTGATCGCAAAGACTGGACGCCTGCATTGTCAGCGCGCAGGTTTGAATGCGGCAGTCCGAACATGGTCGGTATTTATGCCCTTAATGCAAGCCTCTCATTACTTATGGAAGTCGGTATGTCCACCGTCGAAAATGAAGTACTAAAAAGAAGCGAATACCTCTTTGACAAGATTCAATCCATATCATGCCTCGAACTGATCACGTCGAGCGCGCAAGACCGCTACGCCGGTATAGTAACTTTTCGCAGGAGAGAGACGGACAATTCAGCACTGTATAAATATCTCACGCAAAATAAAGTCATATGCGCCCTGCGCGGCGGCGGTATACGCGTATCTCCACATTTTTATACTCCCTATGAGCATCTTGACCGGATAATTGATATGGTTGCGAACTATACGGAATAAACGAAGATGCTTTGGAGAATATTTTTTTGATAGATCCTGCAGGGATTATTGCTTAACGGGATAATTCGGACTGATAATAACCTGTACATAAACCAGCTTAATAAAAATTATTTCCGGACCGGGACTCGCCCGCTGTCTCCGCGGCAGCAGGAGACAGTCATATTTACTTATCAGTCAGCTTCAGAAAGCACGTTAACGTTACTTAGTAACTGCATGATTTTCTTGTTAGGCTTTAAAAATTCTACGCCCATGATGTCATAAAACCTGTCGGCTTTTTCTTTCCGTCTGACTTTCACCGGTATCTCAATGTGGTCTTTCCCCGATTCGATCTTTAACTTAACAGTGGATTCGCAAGGCGGGCAGGAGCCGGTTTCAATGCACATGCCTCTTTCCGAAACATTTTTTATTATACCGCGGCATGCAGCGCCGTCAAAAGAAAACTTGACAACCAGCCCGGACGGCTCTCTTTTACAGGCCCTCTTATTATCTGGAATTTCCATTGCATTCAACAAGTTCGCACTAAAAATATCAGGTTAAATACTAAGGGCAGTTTACTCCAATTGCAGGTACAAGTCAATTAAGCAATGGATGAATAAGAATTTCTAATGAAGTGTCTTGATAAAGTCCTTATATTCGGCAGGAGGATTAATGATTTCAAGGCCGACACTTTTTGATTCGTCTTCTTTCGAGTCTTCGGCCCATTTTACATTGCAGTTTAAATTAATGGTTTTTCCTGAGGAAAGTTCAAGTTCAAGATCCAGCTCACTACCTGGGACGTAAGTATTTTTCTTGCCGGGGGCGGTAATTATATAGATACCGGTTTCTGATATATTTTCAATAAACACCGAACAATTATTGATACATGAAATACGCTCAGCCTTTAAGTTAATAGTCACTCTCCTGGCGCGTCTTCTTTCCATAGGTCTCTTCCTTTCAAGCTTTATTCATAACAGCAGGTCAATGAACTGCAGCTCGACTTTATAAAATAACAGCACTTTTGTCAAGAAATAATCGGGCAGCGAGTCAGAGCGGCAGCCCCAACTAAATGTTGGCCCGGATCCAATCAAGAAGGGTCAAAAGGTCCATGGCACCTGACTGACGTGCAATTTCCTTACCTCCCTTCAAAATAATAATTGTAGGTATACTGCGGATATTGAATTGTGCAGCCAGCCCCTGCTCTGTTTCGGTATTGACCTTGGCCAGCCGGACATGGGGCTCAAGTCGAGCGGCAGCCTGCTGAAAAACCGGTGCCATCATCTTGCATGGACCGCACCACCCGGCCCAGAAATCAACAACAACCGGGATGCTGTTACGACTAAGATGCTTCTGAAAATTATATTCGGTCAGTATCATTGGTCCGGCATTAAAGAGCATCTTTTTGCAATTACCACATTTTGGTTTATCTGCGATTCGTCCTGCCGGGATGCTATTTGTGCTGCTGCAGTGTGGGCATACTATGTGATGGGATTCGCTCATCATTGATTCTCTTTCATCTAGTATCGCGGTAATCCGTTTCGTCTGCAATGACATAAATCATAGACTATTTTTGCATATAACGGTTTCAGGGAACACGTAACCAATAGACCCCAAGTTTATTGACTTACAAGATGCCCAATGGCTAAAATAATTTTATTACGAATTAGATGCGGAGGTTTACATGCCTGTATACGAATATGTTTGTTTAAAGTGCAGTGAAAAATTCGCACTTCTGCAGAGTCTTTGCCCTGCTGAAAAAAATACTGAGTGCCCGAAATGTCATTCCAAAGATGTAAAAAAGGTTTTTTCTTCTTTCAGCTGTGCTTCAGGGTCTGGGAGTTTGTCATCATCGATGCCTGCTCCAAGCTTTGGCGGCGGAGGAGGCTGAGGAATTTCCCGATGCTGAATAGGTGATTCAGCTGCGCTGTCTTACATAACCGTCACAACCGTCGAATTTAAAGTATTATCATCAGTGTTCCGTTTTATCAAGCCAATTTTTAACAATTTCGATCTCTTCTTCAGTAAGTGAAATACTGGGAGTTTTTCCCTTATTGGTCATTATGGCCATGGCCTTGTCAAACTGTGGCCGGAAAAGCCTGAAAGTGTCCATAAATCCCTGAATATTATTTTCAGAAAAGATGATCGCAGTCCTGATGTTCTTTGCAGCTTCATATTCATTGCCGAGCTGGGCATATGCCGCACCTCGTGCAAAAAAAGCCGCCCCGTAATAGGGTCTGAGTTCAATGGTTTTATCAAAATCCCTTATTGATTCATCATAGTGAAAATTCGCCATATAGGCTATGCCACGATAGAAATATGCCCTGAAATTGCCTCCGTTTAGAGACAGAACCGTTCCAAAATCCTTAATGGCCCGGTCCACCTGTTCCGTTTTAAGATATGCTACCCCGCGACTCAATAATGTAATTTCCTTTTCTCCGCCTTCCTCAATTGACTCTGTGAAGGCTAGAATGCTTTCTTTATGTTTTCCGGCAAAAAACAACCTTTGGCCATCAAGGAATTTTTTCTGGGCATCCATATCATACCATTCACTCTGAATTTAACTATCACACTGTTTAATAAGTAAGGCAATCATTCTAGTTACAGTCAGGCTCATCGTAATCATCGCATATCCGAAACGACTCCACCAGCGGTCAGATTGTTTCTTGATTATCTAACCTAATAAAAGTATAGGGTCGTAAATTTGCCTTATATATGATTTAAATCATAACTATGCTTCTGACTATAGATTAAAGAGAACAGAGATATAATTGGCGTGGTAACTTATAATTAATTATCGTGACGAAAAAAAAGACATCAGACAATACAGGGCCGGCAAAGAGAACCGCAGATGTAAAGACAACCGTTATCTGTTTCAACAAGGAATGCAAACTGCGGAAACAGAAGAGCTGCAGGGGATTTGAAGCCTGTCCGGGCTTTCAGGGCAAGTAATTACCAGAACCACAGGCGGTACACACCGAACCACATAAGACACCCTGAGAATGAGATGATTTTCTCAGCGGCACTCAACCTGTCAGAAGTTATAATCGGGTAAAGACTAAGCGGAGATGTAAGAAAGCATGCAGTAATATAGACCCATTTAGGCACCCTCTCCTTCTGAAGCTGGTCAGGGAATTGAGAACAGAAAGGACACTCTATTTCACCTTCAAGCCTATGACCGCACCGGGCGCACCGGGTTATACCAAGAATATTGTCGGTATCATTATCATTCATTTAATAATATCAAAATCCCCGCAGCGTGCTGGGACCAAAAGGGTCAAATGCGCTTTCATCAGATCGGAATACCCCACATATGATGAGCTTCGGAGATAACTTCATGTATTTCGATCCTGCCTGCCAAAAAAATGTTTCCGGATATTCCGGACAGGGCTTTTACTTTCTGTATGCCCTGGTCCCGTCATTTCCTTACCCCGATGACGTAATAGCATAATATATCATATCACCTTGAATTGAAACAGCAAGCAAAACGTGTTGATTCGGGACAACTCGGTTCTGTAAATGATGCTGCCTTTTACAGGCGATTAGATCAAGATAAACGAACACGCTTACTATAATCATTCCTCTCTGGAAAACCAGCTTACGCTATATGCCGTTTTCTTTTATCTAAGTTTCAGTAAATTCTCAAATAAGCCGATAATATGTTATGCACCTGAGGGACATGCCAGAGCAAAAAAATATCAGCGGCACCGTTATGTTCGTAGATGATGAGGAATACGTGCGGAATTCCGTCATCAGACTTTTTACGGATATAGATATGCGCGTTCTAAGCGCATCCAGTGCAGACGAGGCCCTCAGCATCTTTGAAAGAGAAGAGATCGCCGTCATCGTCTCTGACCATCAGATGCCGGGAATGAAAGGGATAGACCTCCTGATGAAGATCAAGGAGATTTCCCCGGACACCATGAAGATTTTAATGACAGGATGTGCGGACCTTGCAACAGCGGTAGATGCAATCAACCGCGGAGAGGTGTTCCGGTTTATTACAAAACCGTGGGAAGACAATGCCCTGATACATATGGTCCGGGAAGCTATTGAACGTTACCGGATCGTCCAGAGCCTCAAAAAAGAGGATGATCACACATTACTTTCCCTTGCCCAGACAATTGAATTAAAAGACCCCTATACGCGGGGACACTGTGAGTCGGTGGCCAAGTATGCGTTGATGATCGCCGATGTATTGAAACTTTCCGATGAAGTAAAAAAGGAAATCCGGTGCGGCAGCTGGCTGCATGACTGCGGCAAGATCGGTGTCCCGGAACACATTCTAAACAAGAACGGGACCCTGGACGAACACGAGTTTGACATTATAAAAAGGCATCCCCGGTGGGGCGCAGATGTCGCCCTGCAGGCGCGCATGTCAGAAAATATCGTCAACATAATACTTCATCATCATGAAAAATTTGACGGCAGCGGCTACCCGTCCGGGCTTCGCGGTCAAGTAATCCCATATGTATCCAGAATAGTCAGCATAGCCGATGTGTATGACGCTTTGATCTCAGACCGTCCTTACAGAAAGGGTTTTAAACTAGAGAGGGCTGTCCAAATCATGCAAATGATGGGAGGCAATGCTTTTGATCCCGGCTTACTGGACGTATTTTTATACGACTGTTTAAAGATAGACAGATAAATTATTTCCCCCAATATTCACGTATACCCGCGTACTCTCTTGATCTCTGCCACATTACGTATTAATATTAATCTCTGATATAATTACCGAAGGTCACCGGATTATATACTTGGAGAAAGAACATGATCTCGAATCTTGACAGCTGGAAGAAAAACTGGGCATTAATGAGGACCTTTTATTCCGGAGACGAGATTTCGACTATAACAGCACGTCTGTCAAAACTAAAAATACAAACCGTAGCCTTCTGCTCTTTTGAGAGCAGGTTTGCCAAGAGCGGAGGTCTTGCCGCTGTCACAACAAATATTCTGCCCTACCTGAAAGAGGTCAACAATGTCCCGGACGTTATTCTCATATCGCCTTTTTATCCAAGGATAATGGATGAAAAAAAGCTGCGAGCGACACTAAAATCCTTTAAAACGACTTTCAACAAAAAAGATGTTGCAGCAGACATATTTGAATATACCTGGAGCTATGATCGTCCGGTCAAGGGCATGATAAAGGAATACTATGTCAGAGCGGACGGTTTCTTCGATACTCATAATAAACTGAATGATCCTTATATGTATGAATCAAATGATTCTGGCAGGAACGCAGCCATTCAGAGTGATAACGCCCTCTTTTTCTGCAAAGCCGTGCCTATGGTCCTGAACGCTCTGGGCATAAAGAAAAATATCATAATGCATCTGAATGAGTGGCAGACTTCATTAATTTCACTTACCTCTAAAGAGGCAATGCTCAACGGCACGCTTGAATCATGCGGAACAGTCCAGACGATGCACAACTCGTATGATTCCGGTGTTTCGTGGAGTGCTTTGTCGAATCTTTTTGAAGAGCCCAGAAGAAAAAAACTTTCAGGCGCTGTCGCATTGTCCGCATACCAGATAGGACTGCAGCTTGTCGATGCCCCTGTCACGACCGTGAGCGACCATTTTGCGGACGAATTGACTTCCGACATCCTGCAGACCGGACATTACGCGCCCCATTTACAGACTATAATGAAGAAGAGCGGCGTCTCCGGAATCAACAACGGGATGTTTATCGACCTGTCTCCGGAATTCGCCAGGGCTGAAAAATATACAGCGGATGAAATAAAAAATATTAAGTTGAAAATGCGAAAGTCCTTGCTGAGGATTTTAAGTACTTACAAACCTCCAGAACGTTTTGGTGAATTGACCTATAAAGGGAAAACCATATCAAAACTTCCCGATCACATTCCGATCCTGGCAATGAGCGGCCGATTGGATCCGATTCAGAAAGGGTTCGATATTTTCCTGAGGGCCGCAGAAAAGTTCTCTGAAGATGAGATCAAAGTGGTGTTGACCCCGATGGCCGTTAATCCTTCCGATCTGGACTATTTTTATGAGATCGCGTGCAAATGCCGCGGTAATGTTACGGTCTTTCCCGTGAGACTCCAGAAGGGATATCATGAGCTTCAGACAGGCGCGACATTCGGGATAATGCCTTCCATATACGAACCCTTTGGCGCTGCCGTGGAATACATGGCCAGCGGAACGGTAAACATCGGAAGGGCAACAGGCGGCTTGGTTGACCAGATCGACAATTCCTGCGGGTTTCTTTATAAAGAAGATGCTGTTTTTTACACTGCCCAGAATATAGAGGACTTCGTCAATTCATCCCGATGTGTCCAGACCAGAAAAACAAACCCCTGGGTACAGAGCATGGCCGACAATTTATACAACGTAATAAAAAAAGCCATTGATGTGTACAGAAACCAGCCTGACAGGTATTACCAGATGATCCTCAGCGGATTAAAAAAGGCAGGACAATTCGGTTGGGAAGCAAATGCTAAAAAATACTATTCGGTCTACAAGCTGACCTCCAAATTTTAACTCTCAAAAAAGACTTTTTTCACATTACGATTAACAGTGCATCCTTATACAGGTCTTGGACTGGAAGATTGACATGATCAGGGACATCTTCGTTGTCATTCATGAAAATAATCAAAACATGTTTAAACGGCAATCCATTCTAAAAACTGAACCATCAAATTTATTCCAATAAATCAGCACTATTTACATCTTATCCAAAAATGGCCTTGACATATTATTAGACATCGTTTAAAATTATACCAAGTACAACATTAATGTTGGTTTAATATTATATTTGGTCTATAATTAGATATGACACCAATTCCTTCTGAAAACAGACGCGAAAGAAAGAAGCAGGACACAAGACAAAAAATAGTAAAAATCGGAATGTATTTTTTCCGGAAGCAGGGCTTTGATTCAACCACTATGGAGCAGATTGCAGAGGAAGTCGACATATCGAAAGCCACCCTCTACAACTACTTCCCTGTCAAGGAGTCGATCATAAGTGAATACTGGCAGAACAATATCAAGGAATTTAAATTTCAGATTCTGGAGATGATCCAGCTGCTGCCTGATACGCGTTCACGCGTCCAAAAAACATTCACAAAGGCGGCTGCGGAATTATTCAAATCAAAGGAAGACATTTACAAGATCTATCTGAGCTACTGGCTCAGAAATCTTAACAATCCATCTGATAATGAGAGGCTGCGCAGCGGATTTGAAGACATCTTTAGCATGATCATAAAGCTGGGTCAGCATGCAGGCGATGTCAGAAAAGACATGTCGGTTGAGCTGCTGGTCAAATACCTGGAGGTCCTATTTCTTACCGTCTGTTTAAACTGGCTTTCAGACCCGAAACTTTTTCCTCTGGAAGCGACTCTCTCACAGACAGTTTCATTGTTCATTGAGGGTGCTGGGTCGGGAAGCCGGAAAAGCAAACCCAAAGCAGAAGGTGATGATTCTGTCCAGGGAAAGCTGCTTTAATCCCCCTGCCCTTTTGAAACTTAATAGACCCATCCGCCGAACTGCCAGTTATATAATTCATTACGGTTAAAATATGCAAAGTTAATCACCTTCCATATTCGCTTGTCCTTTCCCATCCACTCAACCTGTAACCCGATCCTGTTGTCCGGTTTCCCTTTACCGTATCCCGTCACTTTTACCATAAGTCCGACTGCAGCATTCTCGTCTCTGAACAGTACGGGGCTCTCCGCAATCACCGCAGTTATACCCGGCATAAGTGATCCTGCGTCTTCCTTCATGAAAAATTCCTTTGCAGACATGACCCCATCCTGAACAAAATCCCTTGCTTCATCGGATGTGAGTTCATCCCTCGTGATGCCGACGTATCTGATGCCGAGCATTTCTATACCAGAAACATCGGCAGGATATGTCATTTCATGAGACTGAAAATATTCCCTGACAGGATCATCCGCGGTGCAAGACATTAATAAAACAGACATGATGAGAATCAATAACACTGCCGGCATTAAAGTTAAAAACAGCCCATGACGAAATAAAGCATATATGTTGGTCATCTTGAATTTATATCACGGATGTCAGGGGAAAGACAAGAAGGCATGCAAAACATTCATATAACGGACAGCGGGAATTTAGGGCAGCCGGAAATCACCGATTCCGATATGACCTGCCCTAAATGCGGCTTTGAACAGCCTAAAGACACCGAGTGCAGGAGATGCGGGATCGTAATCCGCAAGTATAAAACTGGCAGGCCTGCTGAGACACAGGCAAATACGAATCAGGATACCGATGAACTGTTTGATGCTACAGACCGCTGGCTTGGCAGTACCGGTAAAATGGCAGTCATCGGCCTGATGTCCTTCTTCTTTTTTTATATGGTCATCAAGCGTTCCTCATGGTGCTTTCTGGATTACGTTAACCTCCCCTTTCATGAGTCGGGGCATCTTATTTTCGGGCCCTTCGGAGAAACCGTCCAGTTTTTAGGCGGGACATTCGGCCAACTGATGTGGCCGCTCATCCTGCTCGTATATTTCATAAGAAGAAAGGAACTGCTTTCCGCATCATTCTGCCTGTTCTGGTTTGGAGAGAATTTTCTTAATATCAGCAAATACGTGGCCGACGCGCGCTCAATGGGACTTCCGCTTGTAGGTGGAGGCATCCACGACTGGAATTACCTGCTGGGTAAATGGCATGTGCTTAAGTATGATCACACGATCGCCAATGTTATTTTTATCATCGGGGTTATTATTATGACCGGGGCGATGGGATGGGCTTTTTTTGCCAAGCATAAACGTATCGATATTTAGCCGTGAACATGGTTTAACTGCCTGGCATGTTCCCTGTCCTTAACGTCTATCCCCCATATCTCTTTTGCGTATTCCATGATGGTACGGTCGCTTGAGAACCGTCCCATATTTGCGACCGTTAATATAGACCTCCTGGCCCATTCATGTCTGTCGGCATAAAGACCGCCTGCCATCTCCTGGCTGTTGATATAAGATTCGTAATCTGCAAGGACCATATATTCATCGCCCTGATAAAGGAGAGAGTCGATTATGGGTTTAAACAGTCCCGCATTTTCAGGAGAAAAATAACCGCTGCCTATCATGTCCAGGACCTCTTTCAACTCCCGGTTCTTCTCATAATAGTGGTAAGGGCTGTATCCGGAACTCTTCAGCGCGGTAACCTCTTCAGGTGTCAGCCCGAAAATAAACATGTTGTCCCTGCCGACCTCTTCCATGATCTCGATATTCGCGCCGTCAAGGGTGCCTATCGTGAGGGCTCCGTTTAATGACAGTTTCATGTTTCCTGTGCCGGATGCTTCCGTACCGGCGGTTGAAATCTGCTCGGACAGATCAGCGGCGGGTATTATCCGTTCAGCGAGAGAGACGTTATAATTGCTGAGGAAAACCATCTTCAATTTATCGCCCGCAACTCTGCTGTGGTTAACGACATTTGCCACCGAATGCACCAGTTTGATCACCAGCTTCGCCATCCAGTATGAAGGCGCCGCCTTCCCTGATAAAATCACTGTGCGGGGCGTGTGGACTTCTGCTGCACCGCGTCTTATCCTGTTATAGAGGGTCACGACATGCAGGACATTCAGAAGCTGTCTTTTGTACTCATGTATCCTCTTGACCTGGACATCAAACATCGATCCTGGATCGACAACTATCTTGTTCGTTTTTAAAATATATTGCGCAAGACGTCTTTTATTTTCCGTCTTGACTTCCATCCATCTATCCCTGAAGTTCCTGTCTTCGGAAAGGGGGGAAAGTTTCTTCAACTCTTCAAGGTCGGTAATCCACTTATCCCCGATATGTTCGGTGATAAGTCCTGACAACAGCGGATTTGCTTTTCTGAGCCATCTTCGCGGCGTAATACCGTTTGTCTTGTTGTTGAACCTCTCAGGGAACATATCGTAGAAATCTTTAAACAAACGCTTCTTAAGTATCTCTGTATGAAGCTTTGATACCCCGTTGACCGAATGACTCCCCACAATGGCGAGGTTTGCCATCCTTATCAGCTTCTCCTCCCCCTCTTCAATAAGCGACATCCTCATTCTTTTTTCAAAGTCTCCGGGGAAACGCCAGTTTATCTCTTCTAGGAACCTTCTGTTGATCTCATATATGATCTGCAAATGCCTCGGCAGAAGGTTTTCAAACATTGATACCGGCCATTTTTCGAGCGCTTCGGGCATGATCGTGTGGTTTGTGTATCCGAAGGTCCCTACCGTGACCGCCCACGCGTCTTCCCATGGAAGCCCTTCCATATCTACTAAAATCCTCATAAGCTCCGGGATCGCAATTGCCGGATGCGTATCATTCAGCTGGACAGCCACCCTGTTTATAAAATTATCAAAACCGGCTTCTTCTTTCTTATATCTCCTTATAATGTCCTGAAAGGTAGCGGACACAAAGAAGTACTGCTGTTTCAGCCGCAGGAGCCGTCCTTCCATTATGTGGTCTGACGGATAGAGCACCTTTGAGATGCTTTCAGACGTTGCCTTGTTCTCGACCGCGTGGATATAATTGCCGCCGTTAAAAAAGTGAAGATCAAAATCTCTTGATGATTTGGCGTTCCAGAGCCGCATATTTATGACATTGTCGTTCCTGTATCCCGGAATGGGTGTATCGCATGCCATCGCCATGACCTCTTCGGTATCGACCCATTCATTTCTCAATACACCTCTGGAATCAGTATGCTGGTCCACCCGCCCATGAAAATGGACAGAAAAGAAATGTCCGCGTCTCGCTATCTCCCATGGATTGCCGTACCTCAGCCAGTTGTCAGGAGTCTCAACCTGGTAACCGTCTCTGATTCTCTGGTAAAAAAGACCGTATTCATATCGTATTCCATACCCGTAAGCGGGGATACCCAGTGTGGCAAAGGAATCAAGGAAACAGGCAGCCAGACGCCCGAGACCTCCGTTGCCGAGACCGGCGTCCCATTCTGACTCCCTTATCTCCTCCAATTTGCAGCCCAGAGCCTCCATGGCCTGACTGCATTCATCTTCAGTCCCCAGGTTTACCATACTGTTGCCGAGCGTCCTTCCAACCAGAAATTCCAGTGAAAGATAATAGACCCTCTTGGCCTTGGTATTGTAATATGACCTTTGTGTGGCGAGCCACCGCTCTATGAGCCTGTCCCGCACCGCATAGGCGAGCCCTGTATAAAAGTCAAAAATATGCGATCTCTCGCAGTCCTTACCCAGGTGGTGCTCTATATAGCCCTTTATCGTGGACTTCAGCTTGTCAATATTCTGCCGTTTCGTTTTCAATGGGCCCCGCGAGTTGATGAAGAATTAACATAATTTATAGTCTTAAGGTTATATCGTCATACTTCATGAAAAGCTTGATTGCCTGGCGGGAAATACTTGAGGTAGTGGATC
>JBFLYJ010000359.1:0-3878 GCA_040756635.1 Nitrospirota bacterium | reverse complement strand
GAGAACGACCCGTTTGAACAGTTAAAGAAGGTGATTACAGTGTTTGACCTGCGTCCGTTTGATGCGGGCAGAGAAGGGGTTTACCGCAGAGACAGGTTTCAAACCTGTCTCTACAGCAGATGTTCTCTCTGCAACGGTCTGCTCGAAGACGTGCCGAAGGTGCAGGCCCAAGAGCATGTCCCGGAATACGTCTACCGCACAACAGAGGATTTCAGAAAATGCCCTGCATGCGGCAAGTTCTACTGGGAGGGGACGCACCGGGAAAGACTGATTAAGAAGCTGGGGGACGTAATGTCTGTGGATTAAAACGCAGGGGCAGGGCTTGCCCCTGCCCCTGTTGTGTTGTTTATGTGTTATATTGCACCGCAACGTTGTATTGTCCCCGCCCCGCCTAATCTTTAAAAAAAGACACCCCTGAAAAAAGGGCACCGCAAGAGGTGCCCCTACAGTTTTAATCCGCCGGACTCTTCACCGCCAGCCCCGGCAGGTCGTAAGCCGGGGGCAAAGGGGGGTGAGGGGAGATTTAATAATAAATTTCTGTTTACTTTATCCATCCTTCAGAAGATGATCCAGAGGGCTTTCAGGCGCACCGGTCAGTTCTCTCATAACGTGAAGATAGATCATCGTCGTTTCAATATTTTTATGTCCAAGCAATTCCTGTATTTCCCGGATGTTTACTCCTTTCATTAATAAGTGCGTGGCGAATGAATGCCGAAGCGTATGCACGGAAGCGTGTTTGGCAATCCCCGACTTTCTCAGCGCTATGCTCATGGCGCTCTGAATGGCCTTTTCACTTTTATGGTGACGCCGTATCTTTCCCCCCCGGGGATCAGCGGAGAGATTCGATGATGGGAACACATATTGCCAGTGCCATTCCTTTGCCGCAGTTCGATATTTCCGCGCGAGTGCCTCAGGTAAATACACTTCACCATACCCTGACGCAAGGTCTTCTTCATGCAGTTTTTTTACTTTCTCCAGGTGCAGCGCCAACTCTGATTTAACAGATTCAGGGAAGATTGTGGATCTGTCCTTGTCTCCCTTAGCGTTTCTCACTATAATCAAATTTGACCCGTAGTCCACGTCCTTAATTCTCAATCGTGCAAGTTCAATAACGCGAAGTCCTGAACCGTAAATCATTTTAAGGATAAGAAGGTTTTCGCTGTTAACGGATTTAAAGAGTTTCTGTATTTCATCAATACTGAAAACGACCGGCAGTCTTTGACCGCGTTTTGCTCTTACCGTTTTGTTTAAATCTTTCAGGTCTGCCTTCAGCACATGCCGGAAAAGAAATATCAGCGCATTAAACGCCTGGTTCTGAGTGGAGGAGGCGACTTTTTGTTTCAGAGCAAGATGACTCAGATAATTTCGAACATCAATGGAGTCAGGACGGCCGGACGTGTCTTTCTTCTCTACAGACATTGTATAGTTATAGAATCTTTCAACCCATTCCAGATACGCAATCTCTGTCCTGTACGCATAATGCTTTATACGCAAGGCCTCCCTCATGTCAGTTAGAACCTTGGAAAGGGCGGAAGGAGTTTCACTGTCTTCTGAAGGAGCCGGGCATGATTGCGATTCACTGTCTTCCATGAACTGGTTGACGTAAAGCTGGACCGCGTCTTCCGCCTGCCTAATTTGCCAGTCGGCCACATTGCTTTTGTCCCTTAATGAGTCAAGAAACTTCCGGACCTGCAGGTCATGGCCGAGATTTCCGCTGCTTTTTGAGAAGGTCAAGAATTTGCTTGCCCAACTTGCGTAAAATGGGATATACTTTTCCCTAACAAGGCTCTTTGTACGCAGGAATTCCTGAAACTCTTGTAAAGTCGATTTCATCGTGCTCCATGTCCCCGAGTACAAAAAGTCGTAAAAAACGAATTTCGTCATATCATGATATTACAGAGCAAAAGCGAAAGTCAATTTTTTGAGTTTCATTGTTTTATAAACAGTTATGAATTTAAGAACTTGTGTTGTATATTGAAAAGCCGGAAAAAGCGAATTTCGTCTACTAATACGTTAGGCTAAAGGAGATAGAAAAATGATTATAACGATTATGACAATAATAATAGCAGTCTGGTTACTTCAGTCTGCTAAGGCTGCTGGCAAAAGTCAGATTTGGGCAATCATCGGGATGATGGCATTTCTTGCACCAAGTATTCTTTGGAATTTATTTTTAAAATTTGTGGTTCATCCAGGTATAAAAAATGGCATTATCAATATATCAAACATAGGGATAGTTGAAACCAGTGTAGGCCTTGTGATTAGCTCTGTTTTATGTATCTTTATGGGACTCATTATCGTTTTCAGTATCTATGAAAGGAATCTAAGACCCAGCATTGTTCCCCATGACGACACAGCGCGTAAAATTTATACTACAGGAGATACTGAGGCAAAAGATAGTAATTTGGTTCGCGCAACAATTGCTGCCATGCTTACTTTATTTCTTGGTTTTATCGGTACACTTATTAGTCGTCTTGTTATTTCTAACATACCTTTTTCAAAAACAATTATTCCTGTTCTAATTCACTTTATCATTAATTTGATTTTTCTTATCGTGTATATGTTTCAAGAGGAGTTATTTCCCCGATCTATGCGGACTGATATGTGGGATGTTTCTATGGCCATATTAATAATTGGAACAATTTACTTTATGGTGAAAAACTGCCGAATTGCTAAGACGTCTTAAGATACTCAATAAGAGAGCTTAATATAATGTCGAACCTATAAAAAATGTCTAACAACCACGCACTCAATAAGTGCCACAATCATAAGAAAGGATGAGCTATGAAAACAAAATGTATTGTGATACTGTTTATAACAGTTAGTCTTCTTATTGTGAATGCATTAAATCTTGTGGCTGATGACTCTAAAGTTGAACATGCTTCAACTTCAGATAAGGCAAAATATGCCGGGGTCAATGGGTATTTAATAGAGCAGAAATATGACAACCCATCATTTTATCCGTTAGTTCAGATTTCAAAAGAATTACCGGTGCATAACTTAAAGTCTCGATCTGAGTTTTCTGACTCCGTTCCCCTTCATACTGACCTAACAATAATTTCTGTAGTTTCTCAAAATACTGAAGGTAATGTTATGGTTAGGGGCATTGGATCAGGTGCTTTCAGCGCCATTCCAGGTACAGGGAAAATGAGTCCAATCGGAGGGTATCCCGGTACTCGTCTCACTATTAAAGCACCTGATTTATACTTAAAACCTTTTTCATTCTTAGGAAAGCATTGGTTGCGTATGACTGATGAAAGCTGCGTTATCCAGATCACTAAAGAGAGTATTGAAACATATGGATGCACAGTCGTTGATTGAATGAATTAGGATATAGGTAACTGATTGAATGCCTAACAAGGCACTGCAGTGAAATCGGACCAGTGGTGTCGATTTTTGCAGGCCATATTTTATGATATGCAAATCGTCTTTGGGCTTGTCAGTGTTTTATATGGTCCGATTCACTGAGTTTCGCGTTGTACCCTACGCTGGATAGTGAAGTGAGGCTGATGATAAGTTGTTTTAAAGTAACAGCGACTGTCTAACAGGTTTAGAGAAACATATCAGGTGAGTACAGACGCTTCGATTTATGATCTTACTGGAGATTCATGAGAGGCTGTAAAAGCAAGCCGCACCCGTTGCTCATTGATGACTGGATGATTGGTCTTTCAGAGTTGATCGGTTGAGCCGAAAGGTTCCAGTACGCTTTCTGACGCAAGGGGGAAAGGCATAAAGAATTAAAGAGACAAAAGAGATACAAAACATTAAACTATTCGGAAGCAAAAGACGTGGGGGCATGGACAGCCCCCGGCTTAACTATTGGCTCAATAAAACGACAAAAAGAAACAAAGATAATAAGGGATAGAAAACAGGAGAGTACA
>JBFLYJ010000358.1:0-3879 GCA_040756635.1 Nitrospirota bacterium | reverse complement strand
CGTACCGATTCGTACCAGCGTAGCCCCTTCCTCAATGGCGACTTCAAAGTCATTTGACATGCCCATTGATAATTCATTTAAAGTGAAACCTTCATCAATCGCCTTATTCTTAAGCTGCCTGAGTTTCCTGAAATAAGGTCTTGTTCTTTCCTGGTCTTCAAAGTACGGAGGTATGGTCATCAGGCCCTCCAGTTCAAGAAAATCCAGGGCTGATATCCTTGCCAGCAGGTCCATCAGGAGGTTTTCGGTAATCCCGTGTTTCGACTCCTCCTCGGACAGTTTAACCTGCGCCAGTACCCTTTGTTTTTTCCCGGTTCCGGCAGCGTGCCTGTTGATTTCTTCCGCTAATGCCGCTGAATCCACGGAATGTATCAGATCGAAAAGTTCAATCGCCGGCTTGACCTTGTTTTTCTGCAGGCTGCCTATCAAATGCCACTCGACTCCCCCTGTTGTCCCCACCTTACCAAGGGAGGGGGCAGGGGGGGTGACTCTGATTTTTTCGACTTTCTTCTGTGCTTCCTGGACCCTGTTCTCTCCAAGAATCAAGACCCCCGCCTCTATCGCCTCGATTATTGCTGGCGGTTCAACGGTTTTTGTTACGGCAACAAGTTTTATATCAGCCGGATCTCTGCCTGACCTTACAGCAGCGTCGATAATCCGTCTCTGCACCTTCCTGAGGGCCTCAGCAATACCCATCGCCTTAGAAGCTTAGCATTTTTGTCCCCTCTTGGCAAGATTGCGGAAAGTAATATTCATAAATTAATCATATTTTTTATGCTATTATGATTACTATGAACGGCAGAAAGATCCTCGTAGTGGAAGATGAAAAAAAGATAGCTGAGATAGTAAAAGCGTATCTTGAAAAGGAAGACTTCCGCGTCACCGTTGCGGAAAGAGGGGAAAAGGCATTATCGGCATTAAAGGAAGGATTTTCCCTCATTATCCTTGATCTTATGCTTCCTGATATGGCAGGTGAAGACATATGCAGCGCAGTCCGCAAAGACTTTGATGTGCCGATTATAATGCTTACTGCAAAAAGCGACGAGGAGGACAGGATCCGTGGTCTCGGCATTGGGGCCGACGATTACGTGGTAAAACCCTTCAGTCCCAGAGAACTTGTAGCAAGGGTGAAGGCGCTTTTAAGAAGGGCAGGAGGCCAGAAAGACATTCTAAGTTTTAACAAAGGTGATCTTGTGCTGGATTCCGGGCGGTTCGAGGTCAGAAAGAAAGCCTCCCCGGTTGTCCTTACTCCTACGGAATTTAAACTTCTGCAGTGTCTTGCGGAGCATCCGGGGCAGGTCTTTACGAGACTTCAGCTTGTTAATGTGATATTAGGATACGATTTTGAAGGGTATGACAGGACTATTGATGCGCATATCAAGAATATCCGGCACAAGATTGAAGACAACCAGAGAAAGCCCTCCTATCTCAAAACCGTCTATGGTATAGGTTACAAGTTTACCGGTCTGCCTGATGAGGACTAAACTTTTTTTCGCCTTTATACTGATCATACTTCTTGCACTCCTCTCAAATATTGTATTCGAAAGACTTATTATTGATGATTTCAACGATTATATAAGGGGCACAGAGGAAGACCACATTTACTGGATAATGGCCACGGTCGAGGGTAGTTACGGAAGCGGCCGGTGGGACAGACAACTGCTTTCCGAGGCGCTGCACTGGAGCCTGATGCTGGGGCTTGAATCCTATGTCACGGACATATCGGGGAAAAGAATCATGTCGTCAGGCGAGGTCCATGACGACATGAACCCAAACATGCTGAAAAGAATGCACTCCCTTCTGAAGTTGCCCTCGGGCATCGGAGAGTTTACATGGTACCCTTTGTATATAAAAGGAGAGGAAATAGGCCGCCTTTATGTCAGGCCGCTGCAGAAACTGGGCCTGATGCCTCAGAGAGAAGAGGTCTTCAGGAAAAGGGGCAGGGAGTTTCTGATTATATCTTTTTTAATCGCCGGAAGCGGGGCGCTGTTTTTGTCCGTGTTGTTTACGATGTTTCTTTCAAATCCGGTCAGACGGTTGACCCTTTCGGCAGAGAAAATCGCCAGGGGAGATTTCTCTGTATCCGTAGCCAGGCCGCATAAAAAATTAAAAGATGAGATCGACAGACTGACGGAAACATTTAATTACATGGCAGAGGCCCTCAGAAGAGAGGACGCGTTAAGAAAACATCTCACCTCCAATATCGCACATGAACTGAGGACACCCCTTACGGTAATTAAAGGGAACCTTGAGGCGATTGAAGACGGGATAATCTCCGATCCCAACGTGGTCATCAAGAATATTACGTCGGAGATTGAAAGGATCATCTCTCTGGTGGAAGGGATAGAGGACATCACGCGGGCTGAGGCGAGTTTTTTCAAAAAGGGCGATCTGGAAGAAATCAGCCTGAAAGAATTTATTGAAGAAATTGCTGGCGGGATGGATAAAATCATTCAGGGCAAGGGGCTCTATCTGAGACTGGACGGTCCTGCAATGACGGTTAATACATATCCTGAGAAACTGCATATCATATTAAAAAATCTCGTGACCAATGCGTATAAATTTACCGAATCAGGTGGCATTACCGTCTCCTGGGGGAAAAGGCATTCCGATTCAGGAGGAGGTTTTTATATCGGTGTTATGGACACAGGGAAAGGAATTGAAGCACAAGAGCTATCAAAGATATTTGACAGGTTTTATAAGGGGGCGAATTCCGGAGGCAAGGGATTAGGACTTGCTATTGTTAGGGAGCTTGCCGAGGTTATCGGAGGTAAGGTAGAGGTCGAAAGCTCTCTTGATAAAGGGACCAGATTTATTGTGGAATTCTGATTATGCCGCATGATTAGATTCATATTTTCTTCATTTTTATCGTCTATTCTTTTAACTAGGTAGAAAGATGAAATTTGCCTATATATTTCTAATAGTCCTTGCCTTGCTGTCAGGGGTTTGGTATGAGGTCAGTGCATGGAGGATAGGGAGGCCTGTGACCCCTTACGGTGACTTTTGTCCGGCATGCACCAAGTATGGATCATGTAAAACAATTATGACTCATGACGCTGCCAAAAAGGCGATGATAGATTACTACCGGGCGAAAGGACTGAATGTTGAACTTGAGAAAAAGAGCGGGAGATTTATAAGAGCTAAGATAATAGAGGAGAACAGGGTAATTGATGTTATTATTTTCGACCGTCAGACAGGCCGGGTAAGATCAATATATTAAACCCTCTCTCTGATGGTTGGAAACGGGCTGGTGGAATCTTTATTAGTAGTGGAGGTAATCGATGGGGAAAAAAGACCGGGACAAGAAAAAAAGTCTTCCTCAAAAGAAAGGCAGTACTGTCTTATGGATTGCTGCCGCTGTTATAGCGGTAGTTGCAGCTTTGGTAATTTCCGGGAACCTGCCGTTTACCGGTAAATCCGGGGAAAAAGGAAAATCCTTTAATTTGCCTGGCAAGGAAACAAGACCTGTCCTTGACCCTGCCATGTTTACAGGTCAGACACGATTAGCCTATGCTGCTGCGCAGAAATATCCTGAGATTCTTAATGAAGTTTACTGCTACTGTTTTTGTAATGAACCACCTTTTCATCACAAGACTCTGTTGAGCTGCTTTACCGAGCAGCATGGAGCAGGCTGACAGATCTGTCAGGAGGAGGCCTTGAGGGTCGCCCAGCTTCACGAGGCAGGTAAATCGATCAAGGAAATAAAGAAGACTATTGACATAGAGTTCGGTAGTTAGAATGGTCGGAGTAAGTTTGCCGGGGACATAAGTCCCCGGCCTTTTTTATGAGTGGAAGGTCGTGTAAAGTTCCGCTTGGCTGATTATAATTTTCCTGTCGAACACATCTGCTCATCCACTTTAAAATATTTTGATGTACGTG
>JBFLYJ010000357.1:0-3879 GCA_040756635.1 Nitrospirota bacterium | reverse complement strand
AAATGCGCGTTAAGGGTGATCCCATTTTCCGCCAGAGGAGTGTCGATGCTGTTATTGAAGAACTCAAAGAGCTGAAGAGGGATTTCCCCAAGGTCGAATATCTGATATTCAGGGACGAAATACTGAGTGTGCGGCCTAAATGGGTCAAAGAATTTGCGGAGAAATATCCCAAGGAAATCGGTATCCCTTTTTACTGTCTGATGAGGCCCGAGATCATAAAGGAAGAGGTCGTTGATGATCTGATCAAGGCCGGTCTATTTTATGTTGGGGTAGGAGTGGAATCAGGCAACGACTTCATCAGGAACAATGTCCTGAACAGGAAAATGACAAAGGAGCAGATCATAAACGGCCTGAAGATACTCAAGGACAAGAAGGTAATGTTTTCTATGTATAACATCATTGGCGCCCCGCATGAGACATTAGAGACAGCGATGGAGACATGGGCGCTTACGGTAAAGTGCAAGCCTACATTCTGTGATGCCTTTCTGCTGACACCTTATCCTAAAACCGAAATATATGATTATGCGGTCGCCAACGGCTTTTACAACCCGGACATCAATTACGCGGATACCTACCATGAAGGTATTGTCATGAATATAAAGGACAGACCCCAGCTAGAAAATTTCATGCATCTTCTTGGGGTCGCTGTCGAGTTCCCCTGGCTTATGCCTTTGATAAAGAACGTCCTGATAAAACTGCCTCTCCGCCCGGTGTATAACGCGGTAAGGAAGTTCTGGAAGAGCTATGTGTACTATACGAGGATATATCCGTATAAACCTTCTGCCGCTGAGAGTATCAGAATAATATACAATTCTGTTTTCGTATCAAAGGTTTGAGGTCGCTTTCTAAATATAAGCATCTTTACATTATTCCTTTAATGACTTCAGGGACAATTCTCGTTAAACAGAAAAAATATTCAATCTATTCCCGGAGTGCCCGGCAAGATGGAATAACGGTGGTTCGCGTGTAAAAACCACGCAATAACGGGAATATTTGTCCTGTTTTGTTTGGGGATTTATTTGATATTTGTTAACATAGAATGCATTTATCCATAATTACGCGGAGTCAATGCATGCTGATTCAACTTTAGTTTTTAACATTAAATCCGTTTATTATATAAACGAAAGAGAGAAATACATGCTAGTTTCCGTTGTTGTCCCGCTTCACAACGAAGAAGAAAACATAGAAGAACTCTACCATGCCCTAAAGTCAGTAATGGACGAATACGGCAAGGACTACGAATTACTGTTTATCGACGACGGCAGTACAGATAAGACACTCGATCTACTGGAACCTATCGAGCAAAAAGATTCCAATGTAAGATTGCTGCGTTTCAGACGCAATTTCGGCAAGGCAGCTGCATGGGCCGCCGGTTTCGACCACGCGGAAGGTGACGTTATAGTTACTATTGACGGTGACCTGCAGAATGATCCGAAGGATATCCCGAAACTGGTTTCATTGATCGGAGAATACGATGTTGTCAACGGCTGGCGGAAGAAGAGAAAAGACCCGTTCATTATCAGACGGTTCCCGTCAATCATCGCAAACTGGCTTATCAGCAAGGTCACAGGAGTAAACCTCCGCGATTATGGATCAGGTCTCAAGGCATATAAAGCAGAGGTAGTAAAGAACATGAATATGTATGGGGAAATGCACAGGTTCATCCCGGCTGTAGCGAGCTGGTACGGCGTGAAGATCAAAGAAATCGAGACTATTCATCACCCCAGGCGCCGGGGGCAGTCGAAGTACGGGATATCACGAACCCTGATGGTCATTCTGGACCTGATCACCGTCAAGTTTCTCCAGAGTTATTCCACCAAACCCATGCAGGCATTCGGACCGATAGGTCTTACCTGCGGAATCCTGGGTTTCGCGATCAACATATATCTTGCCTTTTTATGGTTTTCTGGAGAGCCCATCGGCCACCGGCCATTGCTCCTGCTCGGAGTTTTATTAGTAATAATCGGAATCCAGCTTATCTGCATGGGACTTCTCGGCGAGATGCTTGTCAGCTCTTATCATGAAGGCCAGAAAAAACCGTTATATGTCCTGAAGACATCATCCTCTAATAATACGTAGCTTTTTCTCTAACCGGGACTGTTCATATGCACGTGTTTCCCGGTCCGGATGCAATATTCAAAGCGTCCGTCCCTTATCCGCAGGTGCGCTCTCCGTCGCTCAATTGATTACACTCGGCTGACTGTCCTGAAATTATAGAAATGCGGCTGAGGGCTGATCATATATAACCTTGAATAAAAATATATCCAATTTAGTATAATGTAGCTTATTCCCATATACCGGTCTGCTGATAAAGATACTTCATGAAAGCAATGTCCTCACGGCATTAACGGCATTTAAATATACCATTGAAGAGATAAGATGCGGGGAAAAGAAGAAGTCAACGACGAGACAAATCTCCTGGAATACATTGATATTATGGTCAGCCACAGGATACTGATAATTATTACTGTGGTTGTTGCCGTCGCGGCGGCTGCCGTTATTTCTATCCTTACTCCAAAGACATATGAGGCAAGAGCCGTTATCATGCCTGTCGCACAGATGCAGGACCAGAACGGGATGAACGCCGTTGCGTTACAACTCGGTATCACCGCCCGCCAGACGTCTAACGCTTCAGAGCTGTTCAGTCTGCTTCACAGCAATATTCTAATGGAACGGGTGGTAACAAAAAACAGCCTTGTCCCTGTTCTTCTCGGCAAAGCCGCCGCGGGGAAAAACGAGAATGAACAGCTGTGGGACAGTATCAGGTACTTAAAGAACACTATATACAAGGCAACAGACAACAGGAGAGACGGTACTATTGAACTGTCCGTACAATTCAGGGACCCGCAAATGTCAACTATGATACTGACCTCCATATTGACCGAGCTGACGGATTACATGAGCAGTGAAGCAAAGAGGGTCGCAGATACAAACAAGCAATATCTGGAATCACTGATCGATAAAAATTCCGATCCGTTGATAAAGCAGAAGATATACGCCCTGATCGCCAGGCAGATAGAGATATCGATGATGGCGGAGGTCAAAGAAAATTTCGCATTTAAAGTTCTGGACCCGCCGAGAATACCCGACAAATCCGTCAGACCGCGGATATTAATTAATATTATGCTTTCTTTTATCACATCACTCCTTGTCGGTATATGTTTGGCCTTTATCGTGGAACATATCAAGGCTATCAGGGAGTCCAGGCAGAATCATGGGAAGTAAAAGCGGCGGCTAACTAACACATTACCATAAACAGGAGTTGATCATGCATTGCTTCAGGCTTTATTTGCTTCTCGTAACATTGATTTTCAATTTAAACTTAATCATTGACTCTGCGGACGTCTGTGCGGAGACAAAAAACATCTCCGACTCTTCGATGACGGTCCAGGATTTTTCCGGCGAGCAGGTGCATACCGCCGGTATCGGACTATATAAGGATGGTGCCTCGATGCCTGAGGAAATAATCAAGTCCTTAAAAGGAAGCCCGGAATTCAAAGGGCTTACTCCTGAAGAGATCGTCAAGGGGAAAGAGCTCCTTGATAAAAAAGAACCCGAACCCAATCAGAAACCGGAGGGAGCTGTAAAATCTGATTATGAACAGATCAAATCATTGTTTGACAGATACCGATCTATCGGAACATATCAGGACATCTCTACCGATCTGAGGCCGTTCGGCTACGACTTCTTCTCTGAATATGACGAAAAAGCGTTAATGCCCCGTAAAGATGTACCTGTATCGTCAGATTACATTATCGGGCCGGGGGATGAGGTCAGGATCATGCTCTGGGGCAGGGTCAATGCTCAGTACAATCTTGAAGTTGACCGGGACGGGAATATTACCATCCCCCAGATCGGCCCGCTGCAGGTCAGCGGAAT
>JBFLYJ010000356.1:0-3888 GCA_040756635.1 Nitrospirota bacterium | reverse complement strand
GGGAGTAAACACCATCCGCGGGTTTGACGTGAATGACCTCCCTCGTGAGAATTATTTTATCGAGAAAAATAACATTCAGACCGGGTGTGATTTTACGTCCGGGGACTTTTTGCTGAACACAAAATCGGACATTGGCATATGTCTTGAAGTGGCGGAACATCTGCCGGACGAAGCAGCCGGGACGCTGGTCAGAAACCTTACGGGTATGTCACCTGTCATTATTTTTTCCGCGGCCTACCCGGGGCAGGGCGGCCTTAATCACATCAATGAGCAGCCGCCATGGTACTGGCGCGATAAATTCCACGACAATGGGTATGTGGAAATAGATTTTATAAGACCGCTTGTATGGTCGGACGCGCGGGTGGGCTGGTGGTATCGCCAGAACATCACATCGTTTGTCAGCGCCGACTATATTAAATTGAACAGAGATATTTATGAACTTGCCGGGAGGTTCGGGAAAAATGCAGATATCGACCCTCTGTTTCCGGTAAATGAACGTATTCTTAAACTTCATTCAGAACAGAGGGACGCATTGATAAGGGATTTGCGGGAAGTTGAAAAGATATCAGAGAAATTCAGACGCCTTGAGAATACTATGAAGTCGATGCAAAGCGTCATTAACTATCTCAGGAACTCAGACATAACATCAGAGAGGGCAGTTGAAATTGGGGAGGTATTTTATAATTCCGGACAGTTGGAGGAGGCAAAATACTTTTTTGAAAAGGCGCTGCTGACAGAACCTGAGAACAGTGACGCGCTGAACAATCTCGGGGTTTTGAGTTTTAATGAGGGGGACCTTCTGAAGGCCAGGGCAATATTTAAGAAGGTGCTCAGTGCGGACCCAGTTAATGTGTCGGCCAAAGATAATCTGGATTCTGTCGAACAGCTGCTGATGGTTTCAAAAGAGCGCCCGGTCTAAATTTCGTACCAGGATAAGGAACAGGGAGATGGCATACAAGGCAGACTGCGTAATCAATGTGTTCGGGAAGCCCCTTCAGACGGAGCTCGCGCTTCTTTCCCTTATGCGTCATTCAGGCAGTCATATCGACAGGATCTATTTAATTAATGAAAACGCGAAAATCTCCGACCACAGGGCCATCAGAAACAAGCTCCCGAATATAGAGTATTACGAAACCAGGCATATACACTGGGTGAATCCTGTTGAAGGGGTGCGGCTGGACGATGATGATTACCGTATGGCTGTCAGATATCAGTACGGATGGGAACGCTCCGACAAGGAGTTCATATTCATTACGCATAATGACTGCATATATCAAGGAGACATTGTAGGCGCGTTTATCGAAAACATCGGCAGCGCCATTGCAATAGGACAGATCGGGCAGTGCTGGAACTGTCCTGCATGGTGGACAGGGGTGTGCGATTCAGGACGCTACTGGGACTACAGGCCCTCATTCATTGAATTGAGTGATTTGTATAATAGAACGGTCCCTCCGGAGGGGCGGGCAAAAAGACCCTATCATCTCCCGACTTTTCATGAAACATTCGTAAAGGAACCGTGGCCTCTGCCTGAATGCAGGGTAAACGAATGGTGCGCTCTTGTAAACCTGTCAATCGCGAATAAAGTGACCATGCCGCAGGGTGAGGCGCCCCCGTTCGGTTCGATCCTGCCGGGAGGAAGTCCTGTCCTGGATGTAGGTGTGGGCTGGTTCCGGTATGTTTCCCATATGGGTCATCAATGCCGTAATTTCCCGATATACAATTACATGAAACATGAGTCAGGGCATCCGGCGATGTTCGATGGAGACCTGTACGCAAGAAATGAGCTTAAGGCACTTGAGGTACTTAAGCGAGAGTATGGCAGAACAGATAATGGATATAGTGAATAGCCACGAGTTGATCGAGACCAGAAGCGGCAGGATGTCTCTAAAGGTCAAATGCGCTGACGGGACCTTAAAGACCCTTCACAGCGCGTATGATCCCGAGGCAGAGGCCAGGTCTCTTGTTGATGCTTTTAAGTTCAGCACCAATGATATGCTGATAGTAATGGGTCTCGGTCTTGGTTATCATCTGGCAGAACTGGTAAAAAGATTTCCTGAGGCCGAGATTATCGTTGTTGAGGCATCGCCTGAAATTCATGATTTGGCTAAGGAACACGGTCCTGAGATCATCGGAAACGTAAAGTATCTGACCGGATTGTCAACTGATGAGGCGATCAGGGAAATATCGAGGCTCCGGATTGCGGGGGGAATAAAACCGTTGTCCGTGTTTGTGTTGAACCCGGCGGTATCTGCATTCCCTGACTATTACGGGCCCATACTCAATGCCCTTAAAAATACCATGTCCGTAAAGCTCTGGGACAGGCTCAGATACTCGAAGTTTAAACATGACACACAAAAAGTCCTCCTCATTGATACCGGGTATTTCCTCGTCAGAGAGGCGGAGAAGGCATTACAGTCTCTCGGTCATGGGGTGCTGCGGCTTCCGATAACCACTAAAGGGAATGGAGAGACTGTAGTTTCCAGTTTTATAGAGGCTGTGGTGGATTTTAAACCTGACTTTCTGCTTACGATGAACCACCTCGGTTTTGATCAGGAAGGAATCATGGCCCGCTTTTTCAGTTCTATCGAAATGCCTGTTGCTTCATGGTATGTCGACAGTCCGAGACTGATAGTGCAGGCCTTTGAGAAAAATGTTTCTCCATGGATGCTGCTTTTCCTCTGGGACAGGTCATATATGCATGACATGGAGACGATGGGGTTTGAGTCCGTCGAATACCTGCCGCTCGGTACGGATGAAAGTCTGTTCAGGCCGCTGAGTCCCGGCAAGTATAAAAAGAAGCTGGACAAATATTCCTGTGACATAAGCTTTGTGGGTAATTCGATGGTCGGGCCGGTAAAGGAGTGGATGGATAAAGTCGCTCCCGGATTTCACGCGGTAGTTGAAAAAGCGGCGGTGCATATCGCACATTCAGCGACCCTGCATGAAGATATAATGAAGAGCATTCCTGAAGACGTGAGGGAGAAGGTCGATGCCCTCCCGATGAAAGAGAAGAGGGACATAGAGGCCGCGGTACTGTGGAGGGCAACACTCCTTTACCGTCTGTCACGCCTGACAATGATGAAAGACTATACTATCAATATTTATGGGGACAGCGACTGGAATGAATTGTTAAGACAGCAGAACTGCCGGCTGTTTCCTCCGCTGAATTACTATAAAGAACTGCCGTTTCTTTACAATGCGTGCAGGATAAATTTCAACGCCACAAGCAGGCAGATGAGCGAGGCGGTAAACCAGCGCGTCTTTGACGTCCCCGCATGCGGTTCTTTCATTCTTACCGACCATCAGAAGGACCTTGAGGAACTTTTTGATATCGGGAGCGAAATGATTACATACAGACATAAGGAAGAAATTCCGGACCTTGTGAAATATTACCTGGAGCATCCGTCGGAACGGGGAACCGTTGCCGGAAGGGCGAGAGAGCGGGTGCTGAAAGAACATACGTACAAACACAGGCTCAGGAGTATGATTGAAGCCATGAAGCGGAGATATAAATAATCATAGAACGGAACTTAATATCGTAAGCGCAAGGGAGATTGCTAGGACCTCTGTAAAAAATATGAGGGAATTATTGTGAAAGTCTCCCCTTGCTCCTCACGGAATCGAATAGAGTTGACTCTGCCGAAGATGGAGATATTCCCTCCCTCCATTTTCAGATATTCTTGACAGTAATGGGAAAATACATAGGGTGATCATATGAACATCACAATGTTTTCACCGGGAGTTGTTCCTCCCCTGCATTATGGAGGAACGGAAAGGGTGGTCGACTGGCTCATAAAGGAATTGTCTGCACAGGGGCATACGGTGTATTTCTTCGGTCCTCACGGCTCATCAGTGCCCTGCGCGAAAGAGGTCTTTTACGTGGACACA
>JBFLYJ010000355.1:0-3889 GCA_040756635.1 Nitrospirota bacterium | reverse complement strand
TTTAAGACCTGCCTCCCGTATCTCTCTGACTTTGTCCGGGACAATATCAGGGTCAAGGTCCTTTTGCATTTTTTTCAGTATTGCCTTGGAGCCGCTTTCCGGGGCAATGATAAGGCTTCTCCATCCTGCTTCCCGCATCAAGTCTAACAACTCCCGGTCAGTGCGTTGTACCCGGATGCCGTTGGGGGTGTTGAATTTTAAATCCTCCAGATGAAGATCGATAATTGCCCTGCAAAATTCTTTGGCATATTCCGTGTGAAAAGTAAAGTTGTCATCAATAATATTAATTTGCCTGATTTTTTTTTCGGAATAAAGATACTTGACCAGTCGAACCATATATGCAACTGAATGGACCCGGACCTTTTTACCGTTTTGCAGGGGGGCAGTGCAAAAAGTGCAGCGATATGGGCAACCGCGCGTTACCCATATCGGGGCATTCCTTTTGACAGCAGTATGAAGACGGTACCCGGATTCGATATATCCATCGAGATCAATTGCATCATAATCCGGCCACGTTATTTCATCTATATCATCTCTGCGTTCCGGGGGGTTTTTAATCAGGGAGTCGCCGGAACGGTACGTGAGTCCCGGAATATTTTTATATTCCGGATTTTCACTGGCTAGTTCGTCTAAAAATAAAGGGAATGATAATTCCGCTTCACCCCTGAAAAGAAAGTCGACCTCCGCGAATTCCATAGTACGATCGGGATAAGTCGTTGCATGTACACCACCCATAACGGTAACTATTTCCTTATTAATTGATTTAACAGCAGCAAGGGTATTTATAGCTTCAAGATAAGTCGTAGACCAGCATGATACTGCCGCCACATCCGGATTGAAATCAAGAATTTCCTGTCTGAATTCAGGTGAATCAGCGGCAAGGTTACGAAGTGAACAGTCAATTATCTTAATATTATGCCGCGTCAGATCGATATTGCTTTTCAGGTATCCAAAGGCCAGGGGTAAAACATAATTTGTGTCAAACCCTTTTGGCCATATGAAGGCTATTTTCATTTTTCATCCCTTCTTTATAACCTTTTGCGTTTGCTTAATCCATTCCGATTTGGCCCGACAGCGACGTCCCAAACGGTACCATGGATGAATCAACCCCAATCTTTCTGCATGCCTGCGCTGCGGTTCTAATTGAATTGTTACAGCTTCTTTCATCCGGGTAAATGTGACTCATATTTACTATGAACAAATTGGTAATTGGCGTTTTGCAGTCCGGTACCCGGCTCGAAAAATTCAGTCCGCACACAGTCGCCGCAGTATTTGATCGGAAGACATATGCATTTTTGATCCACTTTGGACTGAACTGCGGATTTATCCTGTTTAATTGTGCAATCATCCGGTCCAATATTTCTTTTTTCGACGCCTTAGCTAAACTGTCATTTTTTTCATAGTATCTGGAAAGATAAACAATGTGGCTTCCATTGTATTCATCGGGAGGAATAAAGTTTGTATGTTCGATGATCCCTCCGAAAGGAAACCCGGGGTCAGCAACGTTAAGCCAGTATATATGGCTCAGCTGCCGGTCGAGTTCGAGAACAGTGCAGACTGCCTCGATATATTCCACATCAGACAGTTCTTTTGCATAAACTGGTGCATCGTCTCTGAGCATCGAGACAAGGTGCGGTATGGGCAGGGTTGCAAGAAAAATTCCATCGCTGAACACGCCCTGTGCTGTTTTGACTCCGGTTAACCGGTTTTGTATTATCGACAGTTTTTCGACCTTTGCTTTCAATAAAATGTCCACTCCGAGTTCACGCAGTCTGGCCGTCAATTTATCAGTTAACGTTTGCAGACTGCCTTTTAAATAGCCGAGACGTTCTTCCGTCCCCTTTCGTGAATTTAATCGCTGTTTAAGACGCCCTACCATCCAGGCCACCGGGACAGAACTTGCATAGGGACCGAATTTGATTCCCAGCATGGGCCGCCAAACTGAATCCGTTGCATTCCTCCCCGCATATTTATAAAACCATTCCAGCGCAGAGACGCTTTCCCATTTCTGCCATTTTGCCAGCTTCCCCAGATACAAACTCGAAATGATAAATCGCGCTTTATCTATAGGCTTCATAGGAGTAAACTGGAGTAAATCAGCTGGGCTGTTGAAATCGAACACCCTGTTATTGCGGAATATTCCCATGGTTGTTTTCCGGAACTCAAGTTGATCCTCTATGTTCAGCTCCTTCAATAACCACAACAGCTCGGCATCGTTCATGAAATGATGGTGATAATAACGTTCTAACCGATTGCCCCCGATCCGGAACGTGCTCATTAACCCACCAACCTGAGAGCTCCCCTCTAAAACCGTAACTTTCCATCCGTCTTTTACCGCAAGATAGGCGGCGGAAAGACCTGTAATGCCTCCACCGATGATAGTCAGTTTTCTTTTCATTGTCTACTGATTAATCCGAGATGATATTACAAGACCTTGCGGGAATAAACACGTTCATTCACGCCAAGACGATCATGACTATTTTTTGATGAAATTCCGAGGCTCTCCTTAATAATCCACAACGGCCGTTGTTTGACCTCATCGTAAATTCGTCCAAGATATTGACCTATGACCCCCAGGAAAATCAGCTGGACACCACCAAGAAACAAGATCGCGATAGTTATTACAAGACCGGGGCCTGGCGCCAGCCCTATGGCTTTAAAATAGGACGGGAAAAGACGCTGAATAATAAATACGATAATACCCAGAAACGACAAAGATGATATAAGCAGCCCGAAGTGAGCTGCAACAGCAAGAGGTACTGTAGAAAAAGACACTATTCCGTCCATTGCGAGGCGGCGCAGCTTCTTGAAGTCATACTTCGCTTCTCCAGCTGCTCTTGCGTGCCTTTCATAAACAACGCCTATCTGCCGGAAACCAGACCAAGCCCGTAACCCGCGAACAAACCTGTTTCTCTCAGGCATTGAATTGATGACATCAACAATCTTGCGGTCCATCAGGCAAAAATCGCCGGAATCCAGCGGCAGTTCAAAATCGATCATTTTAGACATGATCCTGTAAAATGACCAGTAACTGAATTTTTTTAATATTCCTTCCTTGCGGTGCTGCCTGACGGCATATACTATATCGTATCCTTCACGCCATTTTTCGATAAATCGGGATATTTCTTCCGGGGGGTCCTGAAGATCTGCATCAATTACAATTACAACATCCCCGGTTGAGTGAAATATGCCGGCTGATACGGCCGTCTGATGGCCAAAATTCCGGGAAAATGAGATCACACACCATCGGGGATCCATCTCGTGCTGCTTCACCAGTAAATCCAGCGTGTTGTCACTTGAGCCGTCGTCTACACAAATAATTTCCCATTCCGTACCCCATACAGCTGCAGCATTCGTCATCCTTTGGAATAGCGCAGGAAGTACCGCCTGCTCGTTATAGCAGGGAATGACAACTGATATTTTAATGTTCTCTTTCCTGTCCATTATGAATGTAGCATGATCAGACCGCTTTTTTATTATAATAATTCCCTCTATTTTCTGCTTATTAAATAATCAACATGCAGTATAGACAAAACTGCAAAGCAGGTATAATTATGCAATGGATGATCAAGAAATATCCGGCGTTCCACCACAATAAAAATTAATACTGGCAGCCCGTCCGACAAAACTTTCTATGTGTTGACACATAAACTTCATCGTCAGTCTGAATTCACCCTAGCATTGCGTTGCTCTGGAAATTGTAATTCCCCTGTTTTTCCTGTTAAACTTTAACTTGTAACCATGACCATATTTTCTGCTTCAGTAGTGCATTACCTTAACATGGGGCAAAGACTTTTCTTGAACCAGCTAATGATTGGGAGGCCAGTGATTTAATAATATGAAAGTCTGCTTTTTATACCCGCCGGACCAGATGGTAAATAAATGTTTT
>JBFLYJ010000354.1:0-3891 GCA_040756635.1 Nitrospirota bacterium | reverse complement strand
TCTGGACCCGTCTTCAAGCAGCAGCCCCTTTACCCCTCCGTCTCCGAAGATCTCCTTTGATTTCGCCCCGAGGTAAAATTTAAAACCCATACCTTCCATCTGCGCCCTTAGCACTTCCGCTCCTTCCGGGTCCATCTGTCTTGGCAGCAGACGGGGAAAGAACTCGACAACAGTCACTTCATGTCCGGTCTTTCTGAGGCTGTTGCCTGCCTCCAGACCGAGCACCCCGCCGCCGATGAGAATTACCTTCTTGACGCTTTTTGCAAACTTAATGATGTCATCGGCGTCCCTGATCGTTCTCAGGGTAAATACACCTTTTTTGTCCGATCCTGGAATGGGAGGGACAAAAGAGACGCCGCCGGTCGCTATAAGCAGTCTGTCGTATGAATGGGCATTACCGTCCGCTGTCATTACTTTTTTATTTTCTTTGTCTACTGAAGATACCGGGGAATTCAACGCAAGCTTTATGTTGTTCTTTACGTACCAGTCATCCTTATGAATGACGATCCCCTGTTTATCGGCCTCACCGGCGAGATATTCTATAAGACGTATGCGGCTGTAAAAAGGCACAGCCTCGTCGGTCAGAATGGTTATTTCGCCACCGCTGTCATGCTTTCTTATCTTTTCGGCTGCCGTGGTCCCGGCAACTCCGCTTCCGATAATTACGTATTTCATATAGACCTCCGGATATATAGATTGAGAACGTCTCAGCCTTGTTTAAATCATACCACTGAAAACGCAAATTACAAATATTATTAAACATAGATGCTATTGGGGACCGGATTTCAGAAGTCATCTCGATACCTCAAGTGCAGAATCCAGCCAGTTTAAAGAAACTTGAACAGCGGTATCCAGAGTGATTCACAGGCAATATAAATTTGATGCCATATCGAATTATGAATTTTGAAATCCGGTCTCCAAATGGCCCGCTTTTAAGTACATCACCCTGCCCTTTTAAGCATCGTCAGAAAGAATATGCCCACGCTCACCAGCACAATCGTAGGTCCGGAAGAAGTGTCAAGATAAATAGACACTGCCAGACCCATGACCCCTGAAACAATACCGAAGATACATGAATACACGAAGAGACGTTTCATGCTTGAAGCGAGGTTTTTCGCGGACGCAGCGGGCACAATGAGAAGTGATGTGACCAGTATCATCCCGATTATCTTGAGGCTTACGGTTATGACTACAGCGATAATGAGAAAAAGCAGATATTCAAAAAACCGGACGCTGATCCCCTCGACTCTCGCGAGGTCACGATTAAACGTGATCTGTAGAAACGGCTTGAGGAAGGTCAGCAGTATAATCACGGTCAGTATAGAGATGATAAAGATCAACAAGAGGTCTTTTTCCGTTATCGCCAGGATGTCCCCGAAGAGAAACGTAAACAGGTCGGCCCTGTACCCTTTGAGCATTCCCATGACAAGCATACCTGCGGCGATCGTGCCTGAAAAGGCGATCCCTATGACCGTGTCATGGGCAAGACCGGTCTTCTCCGACAGAAACGCGATAATGACGGCGACAAGTACAGCGACGACTATTGATGACACAGAGAGGTCTATGCCGAGAAGGGCTCCCACCGCTATCCCGGCAAAGGCGGAGTGCGATACGGCGTCGGAATAAAATGACATCCTCCTGAGCACCACAAAATTCCCGACAAAAGGGCAAAGGATGCCGATCATTACGGAGGCGAGCAGCGCCCTCTGTATAAAAGGATATGAGATGAATTCGCTAATCATGGTCATGGCAGCTGTGGATATACGCGCCCATCATTTCTCCGTACATGCTCTTGATGACCTCGTCGGTAAGCGTCTCTTCCGGACTTCCCGTGCATATGAGCTTCCTGTTCATGCAGAGCACCTTGTCCGAATACCGGTAGACCACGTTAAGGTCGTGAGAGATAAGGATCACGGTCAGTCCTTTTTCCCTGTTAAGGCGCTTTATCAGATCGTGGAACCGTTCCTGCCCTTCGATGTCCACCCCTGATGCCGGTTCATCGAGAAAGAGTATTTTCGGGTCATTGACAATAGCCTTGGCGATCATGACCCGCTGGAGTTCACCCCCGGAAAGACTGCCTATGCTTCTCTGGGCCAATGCCTGAGCGCCCACGACATTTAATAAGCCGTCAATATGTTCCCTGGTCCCCTTCCTTTTCAGAAAAGGAATGGTATAGACCGGCGGAAGAGTAAAACCGAGGAGTTCGGAAACGGTGAGCGGGATCGTCCGGTCGAACTCAAGTCTCTGCGGAACGTATCCTACTTTGAGATCGGAATGGCTGTTCCTGAATGGCCGGCCGAAAAGCGACACCTTGCCCGTCTCATACGGGACAAGCCCGAGGATGGCCTTAATCAGTGTGGTCTTGCCCGCGCCGTTCGGACCGATAATCGCGATGATCTTTCCGTCCTCAACAGAGAAAGTGATGTTCTCGATAAGGTGCCGGTTGTCGGCCTTTACGCAGAGGTTCTCAACTTGCAGCGCTATCATCGCAGGTCCTTTATTTCAATGCCTCCTTAAACACAGCGAGGTCTGCCCTCATCCGTTCCTCATACCATTCGCTTCCGGATGCGCCTTTTTCCAGTGTATCAAGGCTGTATACTTTCAGCCCGAGGTCCGAGGCCAGTGAATTGATTATCTTATACGAGGCGCGGGTTTCTGTGAATATTGATGTTATTTTTTTTGATTTGATAGTTTTTATTACTGACGCTATGTGCTTCGGAGATGGTTCCGTCTCAGGCGTCTCCTGTACCACGGCAGCCTGATGAAGTCCGTAGTCACGGGCAAAATAGGCGAATGCGGAATGCAAAGCCACAAACTCTTTTTTACTCCAAGTCTTCGTCTCGTCGCTAATCTCGCGGTCCAGATTGTTCAGACGATTTATATAGGCTTCGGCGTTTGACGCGTATATGTCGCTGTTGCGGGGGTCTGCTTTAATAAGGGCGTCGCTTATGTTCCTTACCTGCGTAACCGCGTTAAGCGGAGACAGCCAGATGTGAGGGTCATTATTCATGGTCACTATTCCCTTGCTCGTATCTACTACGATCAATTTCCCATCAGCTGTTTTACGCGCGTCAGAGGATGCAATGACCCTGTCGAGCCATGTCTCAAGACCGACCCCGTTTATGATAAGGACATCGGTATCATTCAGCTTCTTTGCGTCCATTGGGCTGAGTGAGAAGTCATGAGGCCCGGCGCCTGAAGCCAGCAGGTTTTCAACATCCGCCGCGTCACCGGCGATGTTGACCGTAAAGCTGTAAAGGGGGGCTATAGTGGTCAGTATCCTGATTTTTTCAGCCGGCCCATGTCCGTCCTCCCCGGATGTGCCATCCTCTGTTTTCTGACACGACAACAGGACAACAAAAACAATGAGAAACACGTGGAATATCGGTCTTTTCAAGGTAATCACGGATAGAATTATACCATAATAAAGACCGTTTGAACGGTTAAAACGGTTTAAACGGTTCAAACCGTTTTCATATGTTATCATTACTGATTATGCAAACTATCCATCCGCTTGCCGCGCTCCGGCACAGAAATTTCAGGCTCTTCTGGACCGGACAGCTGATTTCACTGACCGGGACATGGATGCATCAGGCCGCCCAGGGATGGCTGGTCTTCAAACTTACCGACTCCCCCTTTTTCCTCGGACTCGCGGGTATGGCGGCGTCGGCCCCGGTCCTGCTCTTTACCCTGGCAGGAGGGGTCCTCGCGGACAGACACCCGAAAAAAAACATTATACTCATCTCGAATATCGCCGTGATGATACTGGCCTTCATACTCGCAGTACTGGTCGCTTCAGGCGCGGTAAATGTATGGCATGTCCTCATCCTCGCCTTTCTCATAGGCTCGGTCAATGCCTTTGAGATCCCGGCGCGGCAGTCCTTTATCATC
>JBFLYJ010000353.1:0-3893 GCA_040756635.1 Nitrospirota bacterium | reverse complement strand
GGTTGTTTACATTGTTGAACGTGATTTAATCCGGCTACGGCCCGATGATTTCCACGAACCGCCCACTGCGGACCCGCATGGTGGGTGGTGTGGGGAGGGACGGTTAAACGCCGTCCCTTACCCGATTGAACTTCTCTATTTTATTCTCCTATGGAAAATAAATCACCCTTTGTATTCACGGTAAAAGGTCTATTCGTATCACGGCCTGTTCTATCGCCGGTTTCGTCATTTTTTTTGCCGTTATTTCTGCCTTGATTCTTTTCAGGTGGTTCGACACTCCGGCTTTTTTGTCCAATGCATGTAATGCAGACGCAATAATGCTGTTATTGTTCTTTCCCTGCCCGTTCATCACGCCGCTTTCGGAATCGCTTCTCTATTTGATGGGCGCAAGTAATCCCGCATCGGAGGAATCTCCGCGGCACGTATCAACCTGCGTCCGCATACCGGACACAACTCCGGATGCTCTTCTGCTTTGGTCTCACAATAGTCCTGCCAATCGGCAATCTCAATGTCTCTTACGGCATCCTGTCCGAATAATAACCGGCAGTGTAATAATTCATCTTTCGATGTGGACGCATATAGTCCATATGAACGCACTACCTTCATATGCGGCTCAGGCACGTGAAGAAGATATCGCTGTATGAAGGCGGGCTCCGGCAACGTCATGCATGTTTGTTTTGATGCATCAGAGGCACGATGACGAAAGGTGACGCCTTTGTCGGTGAGCGACACGATCCGCTTGTTCGATATCGCCCCTCCCCGGATATACCGGGCCAGATATATCAGCACTCCCTTGCCGTAATCATACCGCTCCCTGATATGAACATTCCATTTCACCCGGCCAAGCTTGTTCTTCAAGTTCCTCCATCTCTGTAGCGTCATGCCTTCGGGCAAGGCAAGTTCACCTTTTTCCGCAGCCTTGTCGATATACGCCAATAGTTTCCCCCGAAATACCGGCATGACAGCCCGCACAGGAAAAAGATATCCCTTCTTTCTCGTGCTCACCCATTGACCGTCTTTCAGGCCGCCCTCCGTGATCAGGCAATGTACGTGAGGATGAAGGATAAGCGTCTGGCTCCATGTGTGCAATGTTGCGATGATTCCGGGTTTTCCTCCGATATGCCTTTCGTCAAAAAAGAACTCATATAATGTGTCCCGAACTGCCGTGAACAATAGGTTGGTCATCAGTCTTACATTCAGAATTCGCAGATCGTTTAATTCATGGGGAGGCGTGAAGATCATGTGATAATGAGCGCATTTGATAAGCCTCTCATTCTGTTTGGCAAGCCATTGCTCTATCTGAAGCCAATTGCACTGAGGACAGATACGATGTTTGCATGAGTTGTACCAATGCCGTTCATAATGTCCTTCCGGGCACACTTGCATATGCCCTCCGAGTTGCACAGTCCTGCATCTCATCAACGCCCGTGCCGCTTTACGCACATGATCAGGAAGTTTATGCGCTTTCTCGTATGCAGCATATGCCGTTTTCATTATCCCCTGAATTGTAGCAAGCCCCATCGTGGTTGGTATCAAACCTTCGAGCTGATTTCCAAATTAATTTTCTTAATTAATTTTTAGTTCAACGCCATGCGTAACCCGCAGGCGCGATCACCTTAAATAAAAACCAAGCCAGCGTTATCGCCAGTCGGGTTGACGCTTTTGTTGTGCATGGCTTTGTCATGCCTTTAAATTTGTCTTTTAGGAGTTTTGACATGAAATATAGTGATACCATTGCAAAGATCGAAAAGGCACTTGCTGACGGCGGCATTGACCTGAGAAAGATAGAAGATGCCAGCACGGTTGACTTTGATGGCAAGGATATGGCTGTTATATCTCTTCAGGTCGTTATGCCGTTATCAGAGGCTGTTTCAGCCTAAATGAGTTGCCTCAATGGTTTCTTTCTTTTTGATGTGGGTGATCTTGAACTTTGAACCGATATACGATTCTACGGTTACATCGTCAATGATCATCCACATCATTGATTTAATTTTGTCGATTGTGCCGACTTCCCATTTTGAACCGTCGTCAAGGGTGATGAGACTTCCGGCATTTTCGACTTTTCTGATTGAGTGTTTCCCTGTGTTTAGGTACATGGTAATAATCCTCCCTTTAATCTGTACAAGTGCCGTACATCGAATTGTTTACTTTGATGCAGTCAGCTCCAATACCACAATCCATGTTGGAGTAGCATTGCTTCCCGGCCTTCGACCGTCCGCCCTTGGGGCTACTGTCTTCATAATATGTATCGCGTCCTCTTTTTTCAGTATTGCCGTAGGGGTTGGTGCAAGCTCCGTACATACCCCCACCAGACTTAATGCATTTTCCCCCAACTCCACAGTCAAGATCGGAATAACACGCCTCTGCATGGACGGACATACTGATGATTACTACCGTGGCAACCAGACACAACGTTACAAATTGCTTTCTCATTTTTGTCTCCTTTCTTTAATGTCGTTATTTAATTTGCTGCACAACATTCTTTTTTATGTTTATTCAATGTAATGCCTCATTATAGTTATTGATGTGGGGGGTGTCAAGAAAAAATTATAAAAAAACACTTGATAATCCTGCCAAATTAAAATATAATCACCAAACAGTAGTTGTTATATTGAAGCCATGTAATATCATTTTTAGTTATGCTTGACTCCTTTAAGCAATTCTTGTCCTCAAAAGAACGTATACAGGATAAATATCTCCCGTATTATTTGCGGTGGGTAAGAGAGTGCTATCGCTTTCTTGATCTCTCCGAATCAAACGCCATTACAAATGAACAGAAAACAACCTTTCTCAAACACCTTTCAAAAAAGCATGAAGACTGGCAGATTAATCAGGCTGATAATGCCCTCAGGCTCTACGGCTATTTTCTATCACGCACGTCGGGCAACGAAACCCTTGGAGATCCTGCGACATCAGGCGACTGGAAACAGATTGAGGAAAAAACTAAAGAAGCCATAAGGTTGCGTCACAGGTCATACAGCACCGAAAAAACGTATATCACATGGCTGCGTCAATTCAGCAGCTTCGTTAACGGAAGAAATTCTCGTGACCTTGACGGAAAGGCGTTGCAGGACTTTCTGAGCTATCTCGCCGTGGAAAAGAAAGTATCCCCTTCTACCCAGAACCAGGCGTTAAATGCCATTATTTTTGTCTACCGCCATGTGCTTGATAAAGATATAGAAAACGAAATAAACGCAGTCAGGGCCCGGCGCAAGCCACGGCTCCCGGTTGTCTTAACAGTAAAGGAGGTTGAGAAGGCATTTAATGAGATGTCAGGTCTCTATCTGCTCATGGCAAAGCTTATTTACGGGTGTGGTCTCAGGCTTCTGGAATGCCTGAGCCTCAGGATAAAGGATGTTGATATTGAACAGGGCCTAGTGATCGTGAGGGCGGGAAAAGGCGACAAGGATCGCAGGACTGTTCTGCCTGACAGTCTTAAAGACGACCTTGTGCATCATATCACTTCTGTAAGGGAACTTTTTGAGGAGGACAGGAAGGAAGGGACAAGCGGTGTTTATCTTCCCGGCGCGCTCGAAAGGAAATATCCCAATGCCGGAAAAGAGTGGGGATGGTTCTGGATGTTCCCGGCAAAAAACCTCTCGATCGATCCTCGAACCCGGATAGTCCGCCGCCACCATACGCATCCTGCAGCTCTCCAGAGGGCATTTAAAAACGCGGCTCTGAAAGCAGGTCTGACAAAGCAGGCTTCAATCCATACTCTAAGGCACAGCTTTGCCACTCATCTTCTTGAACATGGATATGACCTCAGGACAATCCAGGAACTCCTCGGCCATTCCAATCTCCAGACTACGATGATTTATACTCATGTGGCATCAAGGAATGTTCTCAGAGTGAAAAGCCCGCTGGACAAATAACGGCGCACTGCAGATGAA
>JBFLYJ010000352.1:0-3895 GCA_040756635.1 Nitrospirota bacterium | reverse complement strand
TTAATTCTTTTAAAGTGGTCTATATCGCAAAGCAAAATGGAAGAACTGATGTTATATCTGTTCATATCAGCTAATGTTTCTTCGATCTTTGTATCATATGCTTTCCTGTTATAGATTTTAGTAAGATTGTCGTGGATGGATTCGGTCTCTGCCGCCAATACCCTCTTTTTTATTACCTCCGCCTCAAGGACAATCTCGCTGATTTTCCTGCTCATTTGACTAAGTGTTCTCTCCGTCTCTTTCAATTTCAATATGTCTTGGGCTTTCTTTTCTTCTATCGCTTCGGTGATATTTTCGAGCTTGCTGAAAATAATATTTTTGAGAGTGTAGATATCGCTCGATATATTAAAACTCTTCCTGATTTCGTCCACACTGGCAGCTATACCTTCCTCATGTGTCCTGTCCTGAAGAAACTTATCCTTGGAAGAATTTATCTCGCTGGTAAGATAGGATTCCATCTCGGAAAGATACCGGACCGTTTTTTCTATTAAATCTTCAAGCTCGCTGATCCGGCCCGAAATGGAGTGAAGGTACTCTTTTAATATTTTTACAGCTGAGTTTAACCTGTGCGACGGGTCAGATAATTTATTGAGATTCTGAGAATCAATACCATTTAACTGATCTTTAACGGATTCGGGAACGAGCGCGGAAAATTTGGCCAGTACATTATTAACTGCTTTTATCAGCTCGTCAGGGGCGCTGTTATCTTCCTGGGACTTGAAATTATGTTCATGCAGGATCTCCTTGATCGAATCCTTATCAAACATTTTATTGGCTATGAGCTTGCTGTTTACCAGGTGTTTATGCTCCTGGTGAAGTTCCTTGATAATCTTCAGGACCTCATTTGCAAGTACATATACTTTTTCCTGAAAGACTTCCCTGTTTTCACCTTGATCTTTGGTCATATCCTTAAAGTACCAAGTATATCAGGCCCATGCTGACAATGTCACCATGCCGGTATGGATAAAAGAAGGCATAACCCACATCAAGCGATTAGGCGGGATTACGATAGCGCAGGACAAGAAATCAAGCGCTATATACAATATGCCCATGGAAGCTGAAAAAACAGGCAATGTTGATATTGTTCTGCCTCCTGAAAAAATAGTGGATAATTTAATTGAACTGGTCGGGACAATTCACTGAGAGGATGCCTCGGTTAACTCCTTCCAATTCGGTCATTTAAAGTCGGCCATCAATCTCGGTACTTAACAATTCCTCTCTGATACCAGGGTAAAAAAAAGGGCCTGCAACGGCAGGCCCCTTTTATCAAAAAGCAATAATGATTTTTATCCGGCCTTCGGAAGTTCTTTAAGTATGCGCAGGCCTTTCAGCAGGTCGATTGCGCGCTGCAACTGGTTGTCATCCTCTTCTGATATTTTAACAGGGACTTCAGGCATGTCAGCGTCCTTGTCCCTTTCCTGATCGGGTTCCATCTCTTGAGTATCTTTAGAGTCACTCTCTTTCGAAAGATCATTTTCGAGGTGCTTTTCGAGGTCTTTTTCCCTGTAAACAGGATGTGTCTTCATACCGTCTTTTGTCTGCAACTTGACCACGATATCAGGTGTTATCCCGGTTGTCTGAATGGACCTCCCCTTGGGGGTATAATACCTTGCGGTCGTTAATCTGAGTGCCGATCCGTCGCTGAGAGGTATAACGGTCTGAACAGAGCCTTTTCCAAATGTCTGGGTCCCCAGAACAACGGCCTTACCCCAATCCTGAAGAGCACCGGCCACGATTTCGGACGCGCTGGCGCTGCCCCCGTTTACAAGCACTACCATAGGATAGTCGAAATATTTATTTCCGTTTACAGTATTGAAGTCGGTTTTTTCCCCGTTTCTGCCCTTTATGTACACTACAAGTTTTCCCGGAGGCAGGAACTGGCTTGTTATGTCGACAGCACCCTTTAAGAGACCACCCGGATTGTTTCTCAGGTCTAGAATAAGCGAATTAACGGATTTCCCTGAAAGGTCATTCAATGCCTTCTGAAGGTCATCTGCCGACTGTTCCTGAAACTGCGTGAGTTTTATGTATCCTATATTTTCATCGATTACCTTGGATTTTACGCTCTTCAGCTTTATGATGTCTCTCGTTATAGTTATGTCCATCGGTTTTTCCAGGCCCTCACGGACAATAGTAATGGTCACCGTAGTACCTTTTGGCCCTCTCAGCTTGGAAACAGCATCCTGCAGGCTGAGGTCCTTGGTTGATTCACCGTCTATTTTAATGATAATGTCGCCTGCCAGCACACCTGCCTTGTCGGCGGGAGTGTCCTCTATAGGAGCAATAATCGTCAGTGCCTTGTCCTTCATTCCGATCTGAATGCCGAGTCCCCCGAATTCTCCCTTGGTGTCGATCTGCATTTCTTTGAAGGCTTCAGGAGGCATAAAAGAGGAATGCGGATCGAGCGAACTCAGCATCCCTTTTATTGCTCCGTAAACCAGTTCCTTCTCATCCACGTCTTCTACATAGTTCTTTTTGATCAGAGAAAGAGATTCGGTGAATGTTTTTATGCGGGTATAGTGAGAACTGTCCTCTGCATTGACACTGTCCAGCATACTCCATTTACTGAGCAGAATACCGGCACAAGAAACTGCAAAGATCAATATCCAGACAACTGCTGTTTTACGACTAAACATTTATCCTCCTCTAACTAGGAAAACCAGCGCAGGTTTTCTCCAGCGTTTTTCATAATTATTATTTTATCCGGATCTTTCTTGATGCCCTGCCGTTTTTTCCAAGCCAGCCTGCAGGGTCAACCGGTTTCCCCTTATGCCTGATTTCAAAATATAAGGTAGGATAAGATAAAAGTTCTGAATTTCCGATCTTTCCTACCACAGTTCCTTCGATTAGTATATCACCTGTATTGAGAAAAATCTCTGATAAATTACCATATAAACTATGATAGCCGCTCCCATGATCTATTATCAATAGCAGGCCATACCCTTTAAACCAGTCTGCATACACGACTCTTCCTCCGGCTATGGCTTTTGGTTCCTCCCCCTGCAGGGGTTGTATTTCTATGCCGTTTTTAAAGACCGGAATATTAAATACGGGGTCTTTGTAGTTTCCAAATGGTATTGATACCTTGCCGGCAACGGGCCAGGGCAGACGGCCCTTCTGCGAAGCAAATCCTTCCCCTGTGACGGATGCAGGCAGTTCTTTTTGTTTAAGTCTCTCGATCATCAGGCGAAGTTTTTTTGATGATTCTTCAAGCTCCTTTATTGTTTTTTCGTAGGAGAGCCTTTTGTTCCTGATTGATTCCAGCAATTTGTCCTTCCTGACACGGTCAGCACGCAACGCCTTCTGCATTTCTTTGGCGATTTTTCTTTCTTCATTTAATTTGGCATTAACAGTTTCGAGTTCCGTCTTTTTGGGGATCAGCTCTTTTATATCCGCAGTGTACTGATTGATTACTTTGCCGTCGTAATACGCAATCAAACTTATATATCTGCTCTTTTTGATCAGATCCTGGTAGTCTTCGGCAGAAATAAGTATCAGGGCATGGCCTCCGTATTGCTGTTTGTAAAGGGCCTTCAGACGCTCCTTTAAATGACGCTGCGTGCCGGACAGTTTGGCGTTGATATCGTCTATTTCTGATGAGAGTCTCTGGGATTCAGACAGTGTCCGCGATATCTGCTTATCGTAGTTTCTCAGTTCCCGTTCTTTCTTTCGAATGCTCGCATTAATATCTTCAATATTTTCGATTACGGACTTTTCTTTTTTGAGGGTTTCCTTGACCTGGCGTTTTTTCTGCTCTATCTTTTTCTCGATATCGGAAAGTTTCTTTTTGGGATCGGCCGCTTCAGAGGCAGAAAAATGGGACGCCGCAAACGTCAGGAATACTATTAAAGAAATAAGAAGTGATATTCCGGCCGACAACTTCTTATTTATCATT
>JBFLYJ010000351.1:0-3896 GCA_040756635.1 Nitrospirota bacterium | reverse complement strand
CCCTCGGGCTTCTTAACAAAAAAATGCTCAAGGCCATAGAAAAGGCCGCCCTGGAAGTAATGCAGGGTGTTCATGATGAACAGTTTGTCGTCGACGTTTATCAGGCTGGGGCCGGGACGTCCCAGAACATGAATGCGAACGAGGTCATTGCAAACAGGGCAATAGAGCTGCTCGGGGGAGAGAGGGGAGATTACCGCCTTGTTCATCCGAATGATCACGTCAATATGGCCCAGTCAACGAATGATACGATCCCGACGGCGATTTACATGTCATCTTATGAGGCTGTATGTGATGAACTTGCCCCGGCACTTAGGTCTTTAAACAGGGTGCTTGCAGCCAAATCGAGAGAGTTCGATAAAATCGTCAAGGCAGGCAGAACACACCTGCAGGATGCCGTACCTGTCAGGCTGGGACAGGAGTTCAGCGGTTACGCGGAGTCGGTAAGAAAAGATTTGCTCCGGGTGCAGAGTGCCTCCAAGGCTTTGCTGGACCTGCCGATCGGAGGCAATGCGCTTGGCACCGGAATAAACGCGCACCCCCGCTTTAAAAAGTGTGTGATAGGTGAGATAAGAAAGATAACCGGGACAAATTTCAAAGGGAGCAAAAATTTATTCGAGGGAATTCAGAATGTCTACCCGGCCCTCGCGCTCAGTTCATCGCTGAGGGGTATAGCGGTAACAATGACGAAAATTGCGAATGACATACGTTTGCTGAGTTCTGGTCCCCGTACCGGGTTTGCGGAGCTCAGACTGCCTGCCGTTCAGCCGGGATCATCCATTATGCCGGGCAAGGTAAATCCTGTAATGGCCGAGATGCTGAATATGGTCTGTTTTCAGGTGATGGGGAATGATACAGCGGTGTCTTACGCGGTCCAGGCTGCACAGCTTGAGCTGAATGTCATGATGCCGCTGATTGCTTACAACCTGATTTTTTCTATTGGAATTTTAGCAAACGCTATTAATGTATTTACCGAAAAATGTATTGGAGGAATAGAGGCGGATACACAAAAGTGTAATTTTTATGCTGACGCTACTCTTGCCATGGCAACTGCTCTGAATCCGATTGTGGGATATTCATCCGCTGCCGAAGTTTCAAAGGAAGCATATAAATCCGGGAAAACCGTAAAACAGATTGCCATTGAAAAAGGTATTTTAAGCGGTTCATCAGCCAATCAGGCGCTTGATCCTTATAAGCTGACAGGTAAGTAAGCGTTCTGATAACTTAATATTCCGTTGATTAATCTTTTTTAAAAATGCTATCCTCGAATTCTATATAGTATTCTCCCGGTGTGGTTAATCTTCCTGTTGATTTTCCTGGTCAAGTTGTAAATCAGATTTACACTGGATAACTGTTTAAATTTAAATAGCAAAATTCTTAATGTTTGTTTTAACTATGTTGATTTGTCGGATTCATTTACATGAGTATTTAAGCGGCATCGGTAAAATACAATTAATTCAAGGAGTTATTAATTTGGCTGAATTCTTGCAGTAAAGAAAGGAAGGGAACTAGTGTCCTATCTTTTTAATGCGTATTTAGCTGAAATTAAATCCAAAATAGAAAAAGCATGTCCACAAACGATATCGATAATAGTGCGTATTCATCAGAGCCTGACGATTATAATGGTGATCTGAATATTGAAGAACTTCTGTCTTCAGATCATCTGAAGGAGTATTTCAGTGAACTTGCCGGAACACTGGATATCGAGTTGAGCGGTTATGATGCCGACGGTAATCAGCTGTTTCTGGTCAATGAAAATCCTTTCTGCAAATACATCTCGTCCGTTCAATCAGGCGGTCTCTACTGTCCGAACTCATGCCGCAGTTTATGGATGTCTGACGGGCATAGTATTTTTAAATGCCTGGCGGGTCTGACAGGTTTTTCATTCCCTGTTGAGCGGTTCAACGGGAAGGTGTTTATCGTTGGAAGGGCCGGTTTTGCTGCATATGAAGACCTTCTGGATTTCTTGAAAATTATACGGGAGAATAATTTACCTGAACTGCCGATTACCTCGCCTTTTGATTTTCTTGATAGGAACGCCGTGGAGGACATTTCAAATTACATCAAGCTCTCGCTCAAAAGGCATCTGGATAATTTTGAAGATAAATATAAAGTGGAGGAAAGGCTTCTGCGCATTTCATCGCTATTTGACAGTCAGGCGTTTGGGACCCTGGCGAAGAATCAGCAGCTTATGTACAGATATGTTTCCGATGCGATTGAGTTTGTTTTCTCCAAAGCATCTTCTTCCGTGATGATGTTCAGTGAAGAGGATGTTTTATACAGGTCAATATACAGCACGGGGAAGCACAAGCGGATAGTTGCTGATCTCACCCTTGATATAAATAATCCTGCCATCAAAAAGATGCGCCAGGCGAGGGCGGCTATCTTTATTGAAAATTCGGGAGAGATTCTGCCCGCCGGTCAATTAAGTGAAATGGAATCAGCATATCTTCTCCCTGTTTTCCTGGGGGAGGAAATGGATGCTGTCATCGTGATCTTCGGCGGGGAATTCTCACGCGAAGACAGGAAGATTATGAATTCATTCAGGGAATATGTGCAGCTTAACCTTGAGAACCAGGGCCTTCGCGTGGCCGTGTCCAAAAACCGTAAGGCGGATGAAAAACTGACCTATCTGTCTGATGTCACGAAGTCCATTGTTTCCATCCTGGACAAGGAGAGACTCTTAAACACACTGCTCGATAAATCCCTGCAGCTTATAAATGCTGAACAGGGGTCATTGATGCTGCTGGACCAGGACACATCCGAGCTGGTTGTCGAGGCAAGACGAAGCGTCGATGATATGGTCCAGGAACATATGAGATTTAAAAAAGACGAAGGGATCTCCGGCATGGTGCTGGAGAGAGGCGGGTCCCTCCTGGTTGAGGACATCGAAAAAGATCCGAGAATCAGGAAGGTGAACAGGCCCCGCTACCGCACGAAATCATTTGTGAGCGTACCTATAAGAATAGAAGACAGACTTGCAGGGGTGTTGAATTTGTCGGATAAAATCAAAGGCGGCATATTTAATGCCGAGGATTTAAATCTGCTGGAGTCTTTCGTAAGCAATGTCGCGATTGCCATCGAGAGGAGCATTTTATACAAACAGACAGAGAGACTCCAGAAACTTTCCATTACGGACCATTTGACCGGGATATATAACCGCCGTTATCTTAACCGGAGACTATCCGAGGAGATCACGCGTTACAACAGGTATAAACACCCTTTCAGTTTTATGATGCTGGACCTGGACAAGTTCAAAGAGTACAATGATACATTCGGCCATATTGCCGGCGACAACCTTCTGAAAAACCTTGCTCATGTAATGGAGAAGTCACTGCGGACCATAGATATTGCTGCAAGGTTCGGCGGTGATGAATTTGTAACGATATTCCCGCAGACGCCGAAGATCGACGCCATACAGATATCAAACAGGCTGAAGGAAAAGATCGACAAGTCGTTAAGTGAACATAATATTGAGATGCCTTTGTCAATAAGCGTCGGACTGGCGACCTTTCCCGATGATGCGTCATCCATTATGGAACTCATAGAAAAAACCGACCAGGCTCTCTATCTCGCAAAAAAGGGTGGGGGCAACAGGGTGGTGTATTTATAGAGAACTGTCAGGGAAACGCAGACAGTTGCAGCGAGCCGCGCTTGTCGTTGCTGCAGTCCTATAATAGGGAATCAGAACAGCTGATGGATTGGATGCCCGATGAGGAACGATCGGGTATGAGCGAGAAATTATATGTCACTACGAATTGTCTTGCAGGTGATTCTGTAATTTGAAAAAGATCGGTATGATATGCCTTTAAGAGAATTTACATCAAAACATTTCTGGGGAAGAAACAGCGAACTGGATATCCTTGCCAGTGTTGCCTCACAGGCCGGCGCCGGAGAGG
>JBFLYJ010000350.1:0-3922 GCA_040756635.1 Nitrospirota bacterium | reverse complement strand
CAATGACCGGACTGGTCGATAATTCTCGAAAGACAAAGTGCCTGGCTGAGATCAAAGAGGTCCTAGAGCAGTATAAGGGGGCTGAAAAGCTGGCAATGATGCTTGAGGAGGGATGACGCTGTCTGCGGGTATTATATTAGTGCACGGATACTCGGGTTTGATTAAGAGCATGAATCCGCTGGCCCGTCAACTGTCTGCCCGTTTCGGTATTGATGCGGTAAAGCGCGTGGCCCTTCCCGGGCACGAAGGCAGACATTCCCCTCCTTTTGACAGGGATGCGTTTATAGAGAGTATCGGGAACGCCGTTGAATCCTTCCGGGAAGAAAATCGGAAAGTCATCCTGATAGGCCATTCTACAGGCGGCAGTCTTGCCCTGGCATTTATCCTGAAACACTCTTTCAATCCTCATCTGCTCGTATTGGCGTCAACGCCGAAAAAAATAGGTCCCCATTATAAGGAGAGGTGGGACAAACACAGGTCCGGTAAAAATGACATCCCGTTTGTTGATATTGCTCAAATGGTCTCTCTGATAAATTCTACGGGCAGGCAGAAATTTAACGAGGAGTTTCCTGTGCTGCACGTTCACGGCGGAGAAGATGAGCTGGTCCCTGTGGAAGAGGCCGCCGAATGGAAACGGGACAGCTTTAACGGACCTGTCCGGGTGGCAATTGTCCCGGACGCCCGGCATGATATCTTTTGCGGGGCGAACAGCAAATCGGCCATAGATGTCATTGTCAGGGCCGTTGCCGATGCCGTTACCCCAACAGAAGAAAAAGACGTAGAAATAATAAACAGGCTGTCGGAAGTCGAACCTGATGTCAAAAGGTTTTTGGCGGTTTCTCCATTATCTGAACGACATATTTCACATTGCCCGAGCGGAACCGGGGTCGTCGGCGGCAGGCCCGTGCTGTTACCTCTTGCCGGGAATGAACCGGTGTTTGCAAATATCGAAATCACTACACGCTGCAACCTTTCCTGCAGATACTGCGCCCGGGGGACATATGTCAGGGAGGGCCGCGATATGCCGAAAGAAACATTCTCGGAGATACTCGATATGCTGCCTCATGCCTACCGGGTTACTTTAGTCGGGCTGGGCGAGCCGCTTCTGCATCCTCATATTGTGGACATTGTCGCCGAGGCCTCGTCCCGGGGACGGAGGGTCGCGCTGGTGACTAATGCCATGTGTCTGGACAGGCAATTATCTGCAGAATTAATAAAGGCAGGACTAAGTTCTATTGCGTTCAGCCTTGATGCCCCTGATCAGGAAACAGCCTCTCTGTTAAGACGCGGGACGGACTTTGACCGGGCAATAAGAAATATAAAAAACTTTACCGCGCTTTCGGCATCTAAGAAACATTTCTCCACAGCCGTCTTTTCAGCGGTGTCGATCAGGTCGGTTCAGCATCTTGAACGACTGATCGGGGAGGTTCAGCAGCTAGGGGTAAAGGTGTTAATGCTTACGGACTTAAATTTCAAGCGCAATTTAAAAGATACGTTATGGAAAAATGCAGACGATAATATCGCTTTGATCGTGCGGAGGGCAGTTTCAAATGCTTTTTTGAAAAAACTGCCGATCTTGTCCGTACACGGGCTTGAGGAATTTGGACTCGCAAGACGCTATGAGGATTTTCTGCTCCTGCCCCCTGCTCAACTTTATCAGCGTTCAAAAAGCCGCTTATGGTGTTTTTCTCCGTGGCAGACAGTTCCGGTTGACGTGCGCGGCAATATTAGCGTGTGTGACTGCCAACCCGAAAATATTGCAGGCAGTTTATTTTCACAGGCGTTTTCAGAGATTTGGAACGGTAAGGTCCTTAAGAAATATCGTCAACGAATGCTTGGTTCAAATCCACCCGGAGCATGCAGGATTTGTCCAAGATTCTAAATGGGCGGACCGTTAAGTTATAATAATCGCTCTGAGTCGATAAGATGAGAACTACTAGCTGGATGGTCTTCTGCATATTTGGGCTGCTCCTTTATATTTCATGCAGCCCTGCGCCTGTTATTAGTCCCGCTGTTATGTCAGATTCAAGACCGCTCGTGACTTTCGTCTTTGACGACGGACATGATACCGATTACACGGTCGCGAGGGAAATTTTCAGGGCGCAGGGCGAGGTGGCCTGCACCGCCGTCACCACGGGCTGGGTCAATACAAAAAATTATCTCAGCGTCCCGCAGCTCCATGAACTGAGTAAGGACGGCTGGGAGATCATGGCCCACACAATTACGCATCCCAACCTGAGGTCCCTTTCGGAGAGTGAGATTGAACATGAACTGTCCGGGTCGAAGGAGGCCCTTGAAGGCTGGGGCCTGCCTGTCAGGAATATGGTTTATCCCTATAACAAGAGCAATGAGATGATAGAGAGGATCGCGGCCAAATATTATCGCGGGGCGAGGGCCGGGCAGAAGATGATGAACGGGCCTGACTATCACCGTTACGCCCTGAAGTCTTTTTCGAGTGAGCTTTCCTTCAGGCACGAAATGAAGCATATCAAGGAGCATATCGACCTCGCATACGAAGAGAAAAAATGGGTGATCCTTTACCAGCACATGATTGACGCCAAAGTCGGGATAACGGACAGGAGCGGCCCTTTTACGGAAGATGAAACACTGAAGTTCGAGCCTTCAGGTGCAACAGGGAAATTTACTGAGAGCGGTTTCTGGTCTATAGTATTCGTTCCATTGTCAGGGGACCCGCGGGTGGGTGACATTATTGTCGGCGAGTCAAGCGGGGCTTCTGCTAAAATTACGAAGGAATATTACAATGAGAAAAAAGCAATTACCGAGATGATCGAATTTATACACATTAATTATCCAGATATGAAGATTGTTACTATCGACCATGGACTGGACCTGATGGGACTGCGTTGATAAGCATAACAGGTCTCGGAGCGGTTTCAGCAGCAGGCACTAATCTTCAGGAAACGCTTGAATCATTCAATCGCGGCGCCAGAAACGCGGGCCCTGTCACGGTATTTGAAACCCCGCTGCGATACCCTGTCTTTGAAGTGAAAAACATCCCGGAAGAATTTTATCTTGAAGGTCAACGGACTCTGAGTCTAGCCCTTGTCGCGGTGGACGAGGCGATCAGAGACGCGGGGCTCGCGGGGCTCGGAAATGATCTTTCAGGTCTGCGCGTCGGTGTCTGCATGGGGACAACAGTGGCGTGCCAGCTGAATGACCTTGAATTTTACCGCTCTTACCGCGATACCGGCTCAGCGCCGATGGGTCCGGTAGACAGATATTTGAAAGGGAATCTCGCTGAGTTTATTACCCGACGGTTCAGGGCCCAAGGTCCCTCTCTGACAGTCGTCAATGCATGTTCCTCAGGGACTGACGCGATAGGCGTTGCCCTCTCGTGGCTTAAGGCTGGCCTTTGCGACATAGCCATAGCAGGAGGCGCGGATGAGCTCAACCGGATCCCCTTGTGCGGCTTCGGGTCACTCGGCATTGTCAGCAGCGAACCCTGCGCCCCGTTCGACAGAGACAGAAAAGGCCTTAACCTGGGCGAAGGCGCCGGGGCTGTTGTCCTTGAGACAAAAGAGTCCGCGGCGAGACGGGGAAGGTCGTCTGATCTGTATCTGATGGGATACGGTTCGGCGAGCGATTCATATCATCTTACCGCGCCCAGACCTGACGGAGCGGGACTGGAAAGGGCTGTTCTTAAGGCACTCTCAGATTCGGGGATCGGGCCCCGGGACATAGGTTTCGTGAACACCCACGGCACCGCGACTCAGGACAATGATCTGGTGGAAGGAGGCACTCTGGCAAGGATATTTGGAACAGGGCTCAGGATGCTGTCTACCAAGGGATACACGGGACACACATTAGGAGCTGCCGGGGGACTTGAGGCGGTATTCAGCGCCGCCGCGCTCAGGGTTGGCTGGATACCCGCGAGCGCAGGGTTTAACAATAAGGATGAAAC
>JBFLYJ010000035.1:0-13718 GCA_040756635.1 Nitrospirota bacterium | reverse complement strand
GATTTTGACCTGTCCGATATCCTGAGCGTGCATGTGTCCGTGACGAACGGCGCCGGGTCGCCCGACGCGATCATCGAGAGGCTGCAGGCAAGACTGAGAGTGCGACCGGAGGTCGTAATTTCTACTGAAGAAGAGATAAGAAAGCAGGTACTGACCGGCCAGTCCAGGAAGGTCAACCGTTTTATAGACAGGAGAAACAATTAACCCATGATATGTCAGAAGCGTATTTTCGGAGCTGAATTCTCTAAGAAGGAAATTGAAGAGACGTCAAAGGGCAGAAGGCTGCTGTCGATGGAGATTGAGTTCAACCGCAACTGCAATTTTAACTGTATCTACTGTTATGTGCAGAATGACGCGCGCGACAGAAAAGAACTGACAAAGGAAGAGGCCCGCGACGTAATTATCCAGGCGAGGGAACTCGGGGCCAGAAAGATCATCGTCCTCGGCGGTGAACCGATGCTCTATCCTTATATAATGGACATGGTCCGCTTTGTGAGAGAGAATGAAATGGAGGTGGAGCTTTTCACCAACGGCGCCAATATCTCGGAGGAGGTCGCCGGGAAATTATGCGAATACGGCGTTGTCGTCGTCCTGAAGATGAACACCGCCGACGAGAAACTGCAGGACCAGCTGTCAGGAAGAAAAGGGGCCTATAAGAATATTCACAGCGCCTTTAATAATCTCAAGAAAGCGGGTTATCCAGGGAAGACCCAGATGGGGGTCAGTACTATTATCTGCCGCCAGAACTTCGGAGAACTCATTGATATGTGGGTGTGGCTTAGAGACCAGAAGATCAATCCCTATTTTGAGATGATCACTCCCCAGGGCAACGCCAGGGAAAACGGCATGCTGGAGGTCGATTCCCTCAGTGTGAAAGAACTGTTCGAACGCATATCGCGGATTGACCGTGAAAAATACGGATATAACTGGAAGCCGCAGCCCCCGCTTGTGGGCGGACAGTGTCTGAGACACCAGTTTTCATGCGCGGTGAATGCGTACGGGGATGTCCTGCCCTGCATCGGGGTCACCATACCTGTAGGCAATATAAGGGGGGCGAAACTCGCGAGTATTCTCAGGGACAGCGAGGTCATAGAGGGACTGAGGAACTATAAAAAGACCATAAAGGGGCCCTGCGGTAAATGTGAAAGCCGCAATGAATGTTACGGGTGCCGGGGCGCTGCCTATCAAATGACCGGAGATTATCTCGCCTCAGACCCCTCCTGCTGGAAAAATACCGGGAGGCAGAAGGAAATTGTTACACTCCCCGTGAAAACAGAAAGTCTGGTCCCTCACGGACATCCTATGCGCGTGGTGGACCGGCTGCTGGAGGTAAGCGAAAGGAAGTCGCTTTCAGAGCTTCAAATTTCGGACGACTCCATATTTGTCGGTGAGGACGGGAAACTGAATGAAGTATCATACCCCGAGATATTTTCGCAGGCCATAGCGGCGCAGGACGGTTTTAAAAATCTGGGCAACGGCGGGGGCAGTGCCGAGGGGCTTTTACTGGGGATCAAAAACCTCGAGATACTCGGCAGCGCGGGTGTCGGGGACAAACTCAGAGTGTCCGTTTACAAGGCAGCCAGATTAGGGGGCTTCGGTATTATCAAGGGAGAGATTTTCAAGGGAGAAGACCTGATAGCCAGGGGAGAAATAAAAGTCTGGCATAAGGACAAAGACATTGCGGCCGCTGCCGGAATCGCGGAAAAGATAATGCAGTGACCCTGGCGCTGCGTAAACCCGGCATACGGTCCGCCGGGAAAGATATAAAGAGCAGGATGATTTTGCAATATATTTCCCTCAGCAGGGGTCTGTACTCAGACGCAGCAATCCTGTGCTTTATCCACTGAAGGTGTCGCAGGCAAGCCCTTTCCGGCGGATGCAATTCATCGTCCAGTTGAGTCCTGAAAGACAGAAGAAAAATATTCACAAAAGAACATGAAAAATCGTAAGACACTCTTTGTATCAGTATTCATATTATTGTCGGTTTTTATCTCTCAGTCATCTTACGTTTCCGGGGAAGGACCGATGAAAGGGGCGGCGCTGTCCGCTGAGGAAAAACAGGACGCCGGCGTGCGGGACCTGCTGCTTAAGCTCCAGAATGAGGTCTCTGATTTTGACAGCCTCAAGACGGATTTCAGACAGGAAAAGAATCTGGCCGTCTTCAGTAACAAAATAGTCATCAAGGGAAGAATATACCTGCGGAAACCGGGGACGGTGGCCTGGCATGTGGATGAGCCGCTTAAATACTCCGTGCTTATAACGGACAAACTGATCCGCCAGTGGGACGAGGACACGGACCGCGTGCAGGAAATACCTCTGTCAACTAACCCGATGTTCCGCGTAGTAATAGACCAGCTCACCGCGTGGTTTTCCGGACAGTACGTGCAGCTTCTGGACGAGTACAGTGTTTCCGTAAGGAGTGAACATCCGCTTCAGCTGGAATTCAGGCCCCGGGAATCAGGCAATATTAAAAAGATAATCAAGACGATTACCGTTACGTTTCGTGAAGACAGGAAGTATCTGCAGAGGGTGCAGTTTGATGAAATTAGCGGCGACAGCACGATAATCATATTCAGCAATACTGAATTCAACGCCCCTATGAAAAGCTCTGATTTTGAGGTCAAGAGGCGTGTTTGACAGGACAGCCGGCCGTTTATATGACTGGATGGCGGAGAAAAGGCGTCCTGTACTGGCGGTCCTGATTTCCCTGATCTTCGTCGGCCTCGCCTTCCTCTATTTTGTGAAATACGAGAGCAGCATGGACGAGATCCTGCCCCAGAATGAGACCGTCAGCAGGAGCATGGCTTTTTTCAGGGACTCAAATGTTGCGGGCAGGGTAGCGATATCATTCGGACTGAAGTCCGCTGACCGTGATGTAAGCGACCTTATCAGGGAGGCCGATCTTCTGGCCGCATCGCTGGACAGGAATCTGTTCCCGGAGGTCACTTCCGTCATTACCGAAGCGGGACTCGGCAAGGGCATTGACGAGATGCTCAATGACCTTCCGGAAATGGTTTCAGCTGAAGAGCTTGCGCGTGTGGACGCCTGGATAAACAGGGACTACGTGGCCCAGAAGCTGCATGACGCGTATATGCAGCTGCTTAAACCCCAGGGAATGTTCATGAACTCCATGCTCCGTTCCGACCCGCTGGGGATCAGGATGTTCGTCCTGAATAAATTAAGGGAGCTCACCGCCTCCGTAGGGTATGATGTAGACATAAAGCAGAGGCATTTAGTCAGCAGGGACGGCAGGCATGTCCTGGTGATCGCCAAGGCGTCTGTCCCTGTAACGGATTCCTCAGGTTCCAGGAAACTGCTGGAGTCTCTGAACATGGCCCTCAGCAGACTGCCTGAATACGTATCGGCTGACGTTATATGCGGACATACACATTCCGTAAGCAATGAGAAGCTCATCAAGAGAGATATCACCTTTATCAGCATATTCGTGTCAGTACTCCTTATAGTGCTGTATGTGTTTGTCATAAGGGACTTCAGCGCCGTACTGATTTTTCTTGTCCCGGTCGTCGCGATCCTGTTTGCGGTCGACCTTTCTTACCTGGTCCTCGGAAAAATATCATACTGGGTCATCGGCCTCGGGTCCACGGTCGCGGGTATCACGATCGATTACGGGACCCATGTTTATTTCGCGGCCAGGGGCAGAAGCGACCCGGCCCCTTATGTAAAGTATGTGATAAAACCCGTAAGTTACGGCGCTTTTACCACGATCGCCATTTTTATCGCATTTTTCTTCTCGGGAATAAAGGGATACAACCAGCTTGCGGTACTGACGATAATCACCGTAATACTGTCAACGCTGATCTCCCTGTTCGTGCTCCCGCATCTCATCACGAAGACCGACAGCAGATCGGCATTTACCGAGCGTTTCGCGGAGAAAGTGGAGAAGTCTGATCTGTCCAGCGGATTATGGGTCCTGACCTGGATTTTCCTGACCCTGCTGTTTACGTTCTTTTCGTTTTATGTGGACATAGAAAAGGACATCAGGAAAATAGACGGCACTGAGAAGGAGATTGTCCTTGCAGAGAAACGGTTCAATGAAATATGGGGAGCAGAGAAGCCGCCTGCCGTGCTTGTGGTGAACGCGAAAGACTTTGAAGGGGCGCTTGAGATAAACGAACAGATTTACAGAGATGCGGTGCAGGCCGTCGGGGCCGAGAATATTTCGAGCATGTCGGCTTTGTGGCCGTCCGCGAAGACCAGGATGGAAAACAGGGAGCGCTGGACCAAATTCTGGACAGAGGACAGGACGGAAAAACTCAGGGGACTTCTCGCATCAGAAGGGAAGCCCTACAATTTTTCGGAAAATGCGTTTGGGCCTTTTTTTGATAATCTTAATGCTGCAGATAAAGAAAAGCATATGTCACCTCCCCATCCCCCCCTTGGTAAGGTGGGGCAAGAGGGGGGTAACAGCGTGGCGGAGGGACATACAGACGCTTCCAAATTCAGTTTATTTGAACGCTTTGTTCAGAAGACGGAAAGCGGATACCGGCTGGTTTCCTTTTTTGCCGATAACGAGGAAAATGTGAAAGCGATGAACAGGATAAGCGCGCAGTATCCGGGAACATATCTTGTGTCGGCCTCGGTGCTTTCAGCGACTATCTCCGAGGTGGTCTCTTCCGATCTGAAGCTTATGACATGGATAGCGGGGGTCAGTATGGTCGTGCTCATATATCTGTGTTTCTTTAATATCAGAGAAACGCTTATAGCGCTGGTGCCCCCGCTGACCGGTGTCGTCTGGCTATTCGGCATTATGGCGATGCTGGGTCTTTCGATAAACGTGGCTAATATGATAGCCGGTGTGCTGGCGATAGGGCTTACCTCGGATTACGGCATATTCATGACATACAGAAGCCGCGGTGAGGTGAAGGCGGGCACTGTCCTGGCAATTTCACTGTGCACCGTGACCACGCTGATCGGGGCCGGGGTGCTGATTTTTGCAAAGCATCCCGCCCTGTCATCAGTCGGCATTACAATGGTGATCGGTGTCGGATCAGGTTTCCTGTCATCGGTCCTGGTCGTTCCGAAGCTGTGTCAGCTTACGGCCGGGGTCTCCAGGGGGGAATACTCATGAAAAACATAACAGCATATGGAAAGACGGGGTTTCATTGGCGGTTTTTGTTTATTTCGGCTCTTTTGCTGTATGGCTGCAGCAGCGTGCCGTTTGAAAAAACCGTATATGTCCCGCTTGACGCCGAAGACCCCTGGAGGATCGTAGAGCGTTTTAATGATGAATCTCCCGCAAGCTTTCAACTGATTAACACAATAGTCTTTGAATATAACTGGAATAAATTCTCGGCAATAGGTTATATATATGTCGATACAGGAGAAAAAGCGTTCAGGGTTGTCTGCATGAACCCGATGGGCGTGAAACTGTTCGAATTGTCGGGAGACAAGAGTGGCATTGTCCCTCACTTCGTGCTTCAGCAATTTTCAGAGAAAGGTAATTTCTCGGGCACCGTAGGAGAGGACATAAAACGTATTTATTTTGACCTGGCCCCTTCACGCGCGGCGCACGTTAAGAAGAAGAAATATGAGATTATATTCAGTGAACCCGCAGGAGCAGGGACGATGGAGTATGTCTATGCAGGTGCCGGAGGACGTCTTATCGAAAAAAAATATTATGAGGGAAATGCGCTGAACTGGAAAATTTCTTATTATGAATATCAGCTGCAGAACGGCAGGATATATCCCCGTGGGATTATACTCAGTAATTACAGGTACGGCTACAGTCTGACCGTTAGACTGAAGGAAGTGCAGGCTTGAAGAACATGAAAAAGGCCATTGAACAATGCATGACCGTACATGAAGAAGGAAACAGCGGCGGGCTTGGGGCCGTTTTTGTGTTCCCCGAGAACTTTATCGGATTTCAGGGACATTTCCCCGGCAACAAGATACTGCCGGGCATATGCCAGATCCAGTCCGCTCTATGCATGCTCGAAAGATCCAAGGGAAAGAGAGCCGTGCTCAGGGAAATAGTTTCGGCAAAATTTTTCTCACCGGTCCTTCCAGCTGAGGAACTGACATGCAGGGGAGGCATTACTGCCGAAGCAGACGGGTCTGTTATTCTAAAGGCCTCCTTCAGCAAGAACGGAGGCAAGGTGTCAGAGATGAAATTGAGGGTCCGGTTTGAGCATGAAGACCCGTATCAACGCGGATGATCTAGACAGGACAAATATTTAATGAAGAGAAAGAAAGAGCATTATTTCGAACGTATCGAGGAAGCCCCCGGACCTTTAGTCGTTGACATCAGGAGACGGGTTCGCTTCAGTGAGGTTGACCCTCTCGCCATTGTCTGGCACGGCAGATACTCCTCTTTCTTTGAAGAAGGGGCAGAGGAACTGGGAAGACTTTGCGGCCTGTCATATAAAGATTTCTACGAAGCCGGATTGCGCGCCCCCATTGTCAAGCTCCACATAGATTATTTCAAACCCCTCCGGCTTGCGGAGGAATTTACCATCCGTACTGCCCTCATATGGGACACATCGTCGCGGCTCAATACCGAATATTACCTTTTAAAGGATGACGGCAGTACAGCGACAAGCGGGTATACGGTGCAGGTATTTACTTTCGCGTCGTCAGGAGAGGTGTGCCTGGTGTCACCGGAGATCCTTGTGAGGTGCCGTAAACGATGGGCCGCGGGAGAATTTAATAAAGGCGGGGGTGCCGGTGAATAATCCGTCTTATAAAAGCGAAAAGGCGGTTGTTGTTTCCAGCGACATGATGACCGCGTACGGCCACGGTGAAGACGTCTGCTGGGAAGGAATAATGTCCGGCAGGACCGCTGTCGCGGACATCGGCAGGTTCAATACGTCCGCCTTCCAGTCCGGGAACGCCGCTCTCATCAGCGGTCTGAAATATCACGGGCAGGATTCCCTCGTCCTCCAGATGTTTAAAAAAATATTCAGCAATCCATCAAACACGGTCCCGAAGGATTCGGCTTTGATACTCGCATCAACAAAAGGGGAAATAGACCTGCTTGAAATGAGTCTTCTCAGCGGACGAGGAGACTCCTCTGAATGCAATATGAATAACCTGCTTCTCAAGGTCTCCCGTCTTGCCGGTATCAGCGGTGAGGCGATGGTGGTTTCCGCTGCCTGCGCTTCGGCAACGGCCGCGGCCGCGAGGGCAGCCGCGATGATCAGGAGCGGTCTCAAGGACAGTGTAGTAGTGGCCGCGTGCGACAGCGTCACAGAGTTTGTTTATTCAGGATTTTCTTCATTAATGGCGCTCGACAAATTCCCGGCGCGTCCTTTCGACAAAAGCAGGAGCGGGTTGAGCCTTGGGGAATCTGCCGGTTATGTATTGTTGATGAGCGAATCAAGGGCAGTTAAGGAAGGGCGAAAGATAGCGGGTGAAGTCAGGGGCTGGGGGCTTAGCGATGACGCGAACCATATGACCGGCCCTTCACGCACCGGGGAGGGATTGGCCCTGGCGATAACAAAGGCGATGAGGACCGCCGGCGCCGCTGACAGAGATGTCGGTTTTATTTCCGCCCACGGCACCGGCACTTTATATAATGATGCGATGGAGATGAAGTCATTCAAATCCGTATTCAAGACGGGCCCGAAACCCGTGTATTCCGTAAAAGGCGGACTCGGCCACACCATGGGGGCCGCGGGACTCGTGGAGATGATAATCGCGCTGAGGGCGTTAAAAGAGAAAACAGTACCCCCGACCGTTAATCTGAAGGACGCGGACGACGATGCCGCGGGATGGGCCTCTGGTTCGGAACGTCCTGTCGGGGAGAACAGATCCGCGCTTTTGACCAATGCGGGATTCAGCGGGATAAACGCGGCATTGGTTTTGGCAGGATGACATAATCTGATATACCCCCCCCTTTAGCAAAGGGGGGCGAGGGGGGATTTGGACAATTAATTACAAAATCCCCCTTTTCCAAAGGGGGAGACCTTTGAAATGAGAAGATATTAAAATGATTTCGGTGACCGGCATAGGATGGATCGATGGAAAAGAATACGGCAGTATTTTTAAAAATATGAGGGCGTCTTATAAAGAAGGCGCTTTTCCGAAGGATAAAATATTCCCGTTTTCTTACAAACATATCGGGCGGCTTGATAATGTTTCGAGACTGACCTGCGCGGCCGTGGCACTCGCCCTGAAGGACGCGGGGATTGAGTGCGCACCCGGTCATAAGCATGACGCGGGCATAATAAGCACTAACTCGTCAGGCAGTATCGAAACGGACATGCTGTATTTCAGGGACTACCTTGAGAGCGGACGCACGCTCTCAAGAGGCAATCTCTTTATTTACACACTGCCGTCAAGTCCTTCAGGCGAGGCAGCGATATATTTCGGTCTGCAGGGGCCGCTGCTTTATATTACGGGCGGCAGCTGCCACACGTGTGATGCCTTAAAGACCGCCGCCGGCATGGTCCTGGATAATGAGGCATCAGTGATGCTGGCCGGCACGGCTGAAGAAGGCCGCGCCATTTATTTTGTCCTCAAAGCGGAAGACGCAGGGGCCTCTCTTTGCGGTCATGATGATGCCGTGAAGGTGCTTAATAAGGGACTGGATTTCAGGGGAACCGTTGATGAATTCGAAAATTTCAGGAAAGGCGCGACTGTAAAATGAGAGTAAAACTTATATATCCGAAGTGGCCCAAGCTGCCCGGGCAGACAGAATTCCACCTGCCCCCTCACGGGCCTGTATGCTTTGCGGCCACGGTACCGGAAGAAATAGAGCTCTCCTTCTGCGATGAAAATACGGAAGGCGTTGATTTCAGCGACAGGCCCGATCTTGTCGCGATGTCCGTAATGCTCACCTGTCAGATGCCTAGGGCCTGGGAGATAGCGGACATCTACCGGGGAATGGGGGTGCCCGTCATCTTCGGCGGGATCGCGACTATGCTGCATCATGAAGAGGTGCTGGACCACGCTGACTCCGTGTTTCTTGGTGAAGCCGAGGGTCGGTTTGAAGGTGTCATCAAAGACCTGCAGACAACAGGAATGAAAAAGGTCTATGACTTTATGAACAACTTCCCCCCGATGGAGCTGATAGGGCCCGCGAGGAGAAACATACTTAACCGGGAACTTTATAACTACCGGGGCGTCCAGATGGTGGACCTGGTCCACGCGTCGAGGGGCTGCCGGTTTGACTGTTTCCCTTGCTGCACCGGGTTTCTCGGCGGGCGCAAGTTCAGGCCGAGGCCTATAGAAGCGGTGATTAATGAGATTTCCCAAATCGACAATAACAGACTCTTCTTTGTTGATAATTCTCTTGCGCAGGACGATGAATGGGAAAAGGAGCTCTTCAGGGCGCTCATCCCTCTTAAGAAAAAGTGGGTCTCTCATCCTATCAAGGACAGGGATGAAATACTCGATCTCGCGGCTGAGGCGGGCTGCTGGTATGTTTATCAGGCTGTTTTCGATTCCTCTGATGTCATAAGGAACCGCATCAGGAGACTGAAGGAGCGGGGCATCGGTGTTGAGGGGACGATCATCCTCGGGACCGATGACCATGATGAGGATTACATAAAGCGTCTCGTGGATTTTCTACTTGAGGTCGACCTCGACCTGGCGGAATTCACAATACTCACCCCGTTCCCTCACACACCGATCAGGGCGTCGATGGAAAAAGAGAAGAGGATACTGCATAATGACTGGATACGGTACACGGGAGGAGAGGTAGTATTCAAACCGGCGAAGATGAGTATCGATAAGCTCCAGGAGATGTACCACTACGCGTGGGACACTTTTTACGCAGACTTCCCGCAGAAGGTGAAGATGGCAAAGCTCTTTATGAAGGTCATAGAAAAAGAGATGGCTTCAGGCACGTATAAGAGGCAGCGGCTTTCGAGAAGGGCGTGGAGCGCGAACAGAGGCGGCCGAAAATGAAGATAATGATGATTTCCTCCAACACCGCGGTCTCTCCCTACCCGATCTATCCTCTGGGGCTCAGCATCGTTTCGGGTGCGCTAAAGGACGCAGGCCACGAGGTCAGGCAGTTTGATTTTCTGATGGAAGACAGTTCCATGGACTCCGTCGTAAGGGAGATAAGGGAATACGGCCCCGAGCTGATAGGGATTTCCATAAGAAACATTGACAACGTAAATTTCATGAACGAGCAGTTTTACATCGACACGGTCAGGGACATCGTCAGCGCGGTAAGGACTGTCTCTGACTGCAGGATCGTGCTGGGCGGGGCAGGATTTTCGCTGATGCCCGAACTGATACTACAGAGGACAGGGGCTGATTACGGGATCGCCGGAGAAGGCGATGTGCTTATGGTTGAATTCGCGAATAATGCGGCGACGGGGAACTGGCCTGACATGCGCGTTATCGGCCCGCGGGGGCATTTGGCCGGAAACATGATAGCCTCAGCCTATTATGATGAGGTCCTCATGGGGCATTATCTGAAAAGCGGTAACATTGCTTCAGTGCAGACCAAGAGGGGCTGCACCCACAAATGCGTATATTGCACGTATCCTGTGCTTGAGGGTTCCGCGATACGGCAGAGGGACCACTCGGCGGTCATTGACGACATAAAATTGCTTTCGGAAAAACACGGGGCCAATTACATCTTCTTCGTGGACTCGGTATTCAATGACGATAAAGGCGAGTATATCGGCCTTCTGGAAGAGATGGCGCGACGGAACGTGAATGTGCCGTGGACAGGCTTTTTCACCCCCAGAGGGCTTACGGATGAAATCATAGAACTCATGAAACGAACGGGTCTCATCGCGGTCGAAATCGGCTCTGACGCCGCCTGCGACACGACCCTCAGAAAAATGGGCAAGGGCTTTTCATTTCAGGACATTGTAGAATGCAATGATCTGTTCGCCAGACACGAAGTGGCCACGTCGCATTTTTATATGATGGGGGGACCGGGAGAGACCGAAGAAACGGTGGAGGAGGGGATCAGAAACATTACAGGCCTGAAGAAGTGCGTTAATTTTATCTTTATGGGCATACGTATCCTGCCCAACACGGTCCTGCACAAGATTGCTTTAAAAGAAAAGGTCATATCTCCTGATGATGACCTGCTGAAGCCGGTATATTACATTTCTCCGGGGGTCGACAGGGAAAAAATGGAAAAGGTCATGACAGAAGCTTTTTCTAAGACGAGAAACTGCATATTCCCTCCGGATGCCTATGACAGCACACTGAGAATGCTGCATAAGCTCGGGTATCCCGGAACATTGTGGAACCTCCTTCTTGTCGACAAGAAACGCCATCCAAGAAAACAGCATGCGTCAGAATAATGTGGATTCTGCAGATCGCATATGGTGCGCGGTCCCTGTTTACAACAACAGCGGCACCGTCAGGGATGTTGTGTCGCAATGCCGTTCCATTCTGAAGAACGTCGTTGTCGTTGATGACGGCAGTACGGACTCGGACCTTTCCGAACTTCTCGCGGGGACGGACGTGCGGATACTGAAACATGAAAAGAACCTCGGAAAGGGCAGGGCCATACTTACCGCCTCCAGATTCATCGAAGAGCAGGGCGGGGACTATATGATTACGATCGATGCCGACGGACAGCATAAACCTTCGGACATTGAGAAGTTCATCCCGCTGCTTGATGCCGAAGCCCCTGTGATAATCATCGGCTCAAGGAATTTCGATACCGAAAACGTTCCGGGCAGCAGCCGTTTCGGCAGAAGCTTCGCCAATTTCTGGCTGCATGTCGAGACCGGCGTGCACATCGATGACTGCCAGAGCGGTTTTCGCGCCTATCCGGTCAGGTATCTGAACAAAATAAAATTCAGGGGCTCGCGTTACGATTTCGAGGCCGAAGTACTTGCCAGGGCCTCATGGGCTGGACTGAAATTAAGGACCGTGAACGTTGACGTCATATATCCTGAACCAGGCAAAAGGGTGTCGAGCTTCAGGCCCTTTATGGACAACCTGCGTCTTACCCACGCTCATGCGATGCTCGTACTCAGCAGACTCATACCTTTCAGACATAAACAACTTGTGGAGCGGCCAAAAACCGATTTCAGGCTGCTGCGTCATCCCGGGAAATTTCTGATGTCGCTCATCCGGGAGAACGCGACACCGGCAGGGCTTGCCATGTCGGCGGCGGTAGGCGTATTCCTGGCCGTGCTCCCCATCATGTTTCTTCATACCTTTGTAATTCTGTATGTTGCCGCGAGACTCAACCTCAACAAAATTGTGGCCGTGAATGTACAGCACCTCTGCATGCCGCCGTTTGTACCGGCGCTCTGCATCGAACTCGGCTTTTTCATGAGGAACGGTCAGTGGCTTACGAATATTTCGTATGAAACGGTGTTCATTCAGTTTTCGGACCGCCTGCTGGAGTGGCTCCTGGGTTCGCTGATCATCGCCCCGGTAGGGGCCGTGCTGATAGCGGTCGTCACCTTTTTTTCAGCATCATTTATCAAAAGGCAGGTCGCGGCCGGCGGATAGTCCCCTTTATAAGGGGAGATTTAGAGGGGTATTGGAAGATGTTCAACCACGACCTCCCCCGGCCCCTCCTTATAAAGGAGGGGAGATTTGAATGCTTCAGGAGCACTAAACAAGATCAATGGATATCAGAAGAAGAGGCAATAAATTAGGTTTCTGGTTATTCCGTACTTCGCTGAAATTAACCGGGCTGTCGGGCGCGTACGGGCTTCTTTATTTTGTGTGCCTTTATTATCTGGTATTCGACCGGAGAGCGGTGTCCGCGTCGATGGCCTACATAAACAGGCGGTTCAAAGGGTTTAACAGGTTCAGGAAGTATCAGGCCGTGTACCGGCTGTTCATCAGTCAGGGCAAGAGCCTGATCGACCGCTATTACGTTGTTTCAGGGCTCGGAAGGTTTGACATAGAACTTCAGGGATATGATAGAATAAAAAGCCTTTTAAGCGATTCAGAGAAGGGAATAATCCTGCTTACTGCTCATGTGGGAAACTGGCAGGTCACGATGACAACCCTCGAAAAATTAGGTAAGACGGTTTATCTGCTGATGTCCCCGGAAGAGAATGCCGCGGTAAAGAATTCTCTGAACGTTGACGGAGGCAGCGAAAAGGTCAGGATCATTTCACCGGACAACTACCTCGGAGGAGTCATAGAGATAATGAAGGCCATAGATGAAGGCAGCATTGTCTCGATCATGGGGGACCGCAGTTACGGACACAGCACCTCGGAGGCGCAGCTGCTGGGAGACACTGCCTATTTGCCTCACAGCGCGTTCAACATCGCGGCCTCGGCACAGTGCCCCGTTGTGGTCCTGCATTCGGCAAAGGTGTCGAGGGATAAATATTTTGTGGACATTTCCCATGTGATGTTCCCCAGGGTCAGTTCGAGGTCTAAAAAGAAAGAGGAGATTGAAGGTTTTGTTCAGGAATACGCAAAGACCCTAGAAGATTATGCCTCTGAATATCCGTACCAGTGGTTTATGTTTCACGACATATGGAGCAAAGAAAGTAAAACGGCACTCAATTAATTGAAGGAGAAAAAAATGCAGTCTAATGAAGCGCAGGATTTGGCACAGATAAAGAAGACACTTAAGGAACTGCTTGTTGAGGATCTGTCACTTGAAGATATCAAACCGGAGGAGATCGCCGACGATGAGGTCCTCTTCGGCGAAGGCCTGGGCCTGGACTCCCTTGACGCCGTTGAAATCGTCGTGATACTGCAGCGCAAGTTCGGACTCGAAGTCAAGGACCTGGAAAACAGAAAAGATGTTTTTTACTCTATAGACTCCCTCGCTAAATATATTTACGATAACAGGGGGA
>JBFLYJ010000349.1:0-3937 GCA_040756635.1 Nitrospirota bacterium | reverse complement strand
GCTGACGGCAGGCATGATACAGTATTTGAGCGGATTTTTTTGCCGGTAGTGAAGACAGGAGGTCTGAACAGGCAAAAGCCTCGGAGTACCGCAGGATGCGGGACGAGAATGAGACGAAAATACTGTAGCATGCCTGCTTTGCATTATTATGCATTCACCAAGGTATTGCCATAAATATTTTTTAAGCACGCATGTCCACTTCAAAGATTTATCCGACTCTTTTGAGAAAAGATAAAAGATTAAAAAAATGCAGGAGAGAATCTTTAATAGTCCGGCTCCTCATCTATGATTTTTAATTACTGATCATTTCTGTAAAAAATATTTTGCAAAATATCTGAAGGTCGGATTAATATAATGAACATATGTCATATGAGGTATAAATTATATGCGGCCCATCATAACCACAAATGATTTCTTCTCGCTGTCTTCCTATCTGAACTATCAGCTCTCAGGGGCCCCGGTCAACTGGCACGCGGTGCTGACACTCATGAACCCGGGCAACTTCAGTGAAGAGGAAGAAGAGCTTATTATCGAGACCATGATCTATCTGGGCGAAGCGTACGGCCAGGAGAAGCGCGTGCTCGGGCCCTTCGCGGTCATACATCCCATCCGTGCCGCTTCATTATTGTCGAGAGCTTCAGATACGGCATCGACACTGGACCTGCTGACGACGCTCCTGCATGACAAGAATGAAGACATAACCGCCAATAAATATACGGAAGAGTATTGGCAGGAGCTCGAAGCCACGTATCAGAGGCTCATCAGGAAGATCGACACAATAGAAAACTGGTATCTCAATGAGAGGATACATTTTCTGACGAGGGACAGGAATGAGCCGTATATCGAATATTTGAGCAGCCTGATCAACCAGGCGAAGGCCACGCCCGAACTGATCAAGGTAAAGCTGGCGGACCGGCTGGACAATACACTTGATCTGAGGATGGACCTTTACGAGGACATTCCGGGTGTGGATTGTTACCGTGTCATATTCGAGGCTATGTTCACCGGCACATACTCAGGACCGTACACAAAGATCGCTCACCACACGGAACGCAAAATAAACGGCGCGGTCAGACTCTATGAGCTGTTTAAAAACTCGGTGTTCCTGTCGCTTCTGAGGCATGAAAAGATAGATCTGGATGAAGCAGCGGGCCGTCTATTTAATTCTCTCGCGCTTTCCAGCATCAACGAATCGCAGAACATCATGCTGCATATTTTCGCATTTCACATCAGGGACATTCAGAAGCAGAAGGCCATTCTGATGAGTGTCATGGAATACTGCAACAGGGGCGGCATCAGCAGCGTGAATACGGTAGGGCATCACAGCCTGGACGGGTTCTTTAAGAACTATTTCGATTTTGAGAACAAGGCGCAGCTCAGGGGCAGATTAAAAGACCTGTATAATGAGAAAGAACTCATGGCAGGGGCCGCCATAGCATTCTCTGCGATATTCACCAACTTCCTCAATGACCGGACCTTCACTATCAAAGGTATCACGACCGAAGGGATCAGGCCGGTAGCTTAAAAAAGGACCTGCTTATTCCACCCATCTGACGATTTCCGATACTCCGGCCCTGCCTGTCCTGAATACATTCGCGGGTGAATCCGGGTCAGGATAACCGACGGACATGCCGAGCACCAGTCTCTTTGTTTCAGGAATGCCTAAAAATTTCTTTATGTCCTGCGCGTAATCAGTCGCAAAGGCCTGCGGCACGGAACCGATTCCCCGCGCGTGAGCAGACAGCATGATGCTCTGCGCGAAAAGGCCGAGGTCGAAAAGCGACCAGAGTGTCAATGAAGCATCCTGAAAAAGGTAAATGGCGTGGGGCGCCTTGTAGAATTTGAAATTCGCGATCTTCGCTTTCCTGAGTACCTCTGGATCATCAAGCTTAATCCCGGAGGCCTCCGCGCGTTTTCTGTAGAGGTCAGCGATGCGCGTGTTCTGTGTCTCCGGCCATACAGTTGGTTCCGGGATATCAGGGCAGGGCGGCGTTCCCTTTTCAAACAGGCCCACCAGCAAGTTCGAGAGCTCCTCTTTTTTCCGGCCTGACAGCACAATCACTTCCCACGGCTGTGTGTTCTTGTAAGAGGGGCTCCTTAACGCAGTCTCCAATATTTCAGTCAATATTTCTTTAGGGACCGGCTCCGGCTTAAAGCCCCTTATACTCTGTCTTGTCCTGATGCATTCTATAGCGTCCATGTGCGTTGTCCTCCCTGTGATAATGGTAATGTGGAACTGACCTTAATGTTGTATAAATCAGTAGGGGCATGGCATGCCCCTATATATGGCAAGGCCGCTCTCCATAAACTTGCAAGGTTAATTATACACGACGGAATCTTACTACTTTATGGTTATAGTCCCGACCATGCCACCTTCTGTATGACCTTTAATAGTACATTTGAGGTCATCGAACCTCCCTGTTTTTACCGGGACGAACCACCATTCAGCCGTTCCGCCGGGATACACTTCGATTTCCTGAATGGTTCCTTTTATCTCAGCAATAGTATTACCGTTAGCCCCAAACACCTGGGCCTTTCGCGTGAACACAGAACGGGACAATCCTTCTGAGCTGAAATAGTGCTTCATCTCACTTGGGTTATGCAAAACGAGCTTATAGAGTTTTCCTGTTTCAAAGGTGAAATCCGCCGGGATAAAATGCAACGCATTTTTGTTGTCACCGAGCGAGACCTTTATCTCGACGGGATCTTGCGCGGTCATATCGCCTGCCGCCATTGCGTATCCACCTAAGCCAAAAGCTATAGTCATTGTTAAAAATATTGATAGAAGTGTTTTCTTCACGTTTATATCCTCCTTCCATTGTGAAAGTACTTAACTACATCTATTTATGTTAAACAGGAACAAGCCAACGACCAGTCCCTTTATAAGAAATTATAAACGTAGCTGCGGTGTTTGTCACGAGAAAGATAATGAATTCCGGGTTCCGGCCCCTGTTCCTTGGACCGTTGCAACGGTTGGTTTTAATAGTCCCCCTTTATGGTCTGACAATTAGTCGGTCGGTCCTTTATTTCCTCTGAAGCTTGCACCACGATATGATCAGGACGTCATATGATATAAATCATAGTCCAGGTACCCCCGTATTAACTATAGTTATAACGTTCCTGAAGGTTCTCAGGACCCGATTGATCAGAAAATAAGTAAAAGGGAGAACGACATATGGCGAAACCTGAAGACATGTGGCAGTGCCAGACGGTCAACTGCGGGTACATTTATAACCCTGACAAAGGCGACAGAAAGGGAAAGATCCCTCCGGGGACCAAATTCGAAGACCTTCCTGAAGACTGGAAGTGCCCAGTGTGCGGAGGGGGGAAGCATTTATTTAAACAGCTTGCATAGGGACAGGGCAGTAGTTCCGTGACACTACTGACAGCTTGCATATGGTCTCGAAGAAAATATTGTTCGCGGGGTTCCGGCCCTGTTTTTAAACCGCTGCAACAGCTGCAACAGTTGCAACCGCTGGAACGGGTTTTCTATCTCAAACCACAATTCTCAAGGCTGACCCACGGTCCTACTTTTTTTTCTCAGCTTCTTGACAGCCGATGACAATTTTTTCACACTGACACCATAATTTTTTGTATTTAGAAGGTGCTGCTGCAAGTCACCATAGTCCAGTGTATACCAGTCAGGGAGTTGATCTTCCTTTATACCGCCTGAATGAACCGGGATGATTGGGACATTCTTCCTGGCAGCAAAAGACAGCTCTTTTTTAACAGTATCAGAGTTAAGCGAGTCTTTAGTTAACAGCAAGACAACCGCACGAGAGCGATTCAATCCCTCCATGACACGATCTTTCCAACTACCCGACTGAATTCCCTCACGGTCTATCCAGACAGACAGCCCCTCGGCTTCCAGCGCTTTTTTAAGACGATCGGCAGAAGCCATGTCTTCACGCGCATAGCTGAGGAAGACGTGGCGCGG
>JBFLYJ010000348.1:0-3949 GCA_040756635.1 Nitrospirota bacterium | reverse complement strand
AGGCAATAAGCGTGCTGTAGGGAGGCTGCGAGTGAAAGACGCTGTACGCGTCACTTCTATTGAGGTAAATACCGCGGTGAAGCCCCCATTCCATAGAGGCCTTTTTCTCCCGAAAATCCTGTTCTATCCTGCAGCGGACCAGGTCCCTGCGGGTGATATCTCCGAGGCCTTTGCCAGTGGCGGTTATGAAAAAACTGCCGGCGTCAGCCCTCATGCTCATGTTGCCGCTTGTCCCCCAGACAAGACCGAGGCTGAAGGCACGCCTTGAGTGTTCCTCCAGAAGCGCCTTGATCTTATTGACTCCGAAAACTTTTTTGTTCATTTGACTGCGCCCCGATTGTTCAGGCCGGTCGTGGAGACGGCACTATCGGCCCTATTATTTAAGGACACACTACAATAAACCTTACAGTTGAATTAATTTACTCATTCAAGGAGAGCGGAGTTGACGGAAAAGCTTTACATGCGAAACCTTAGCGAGATTTACGAAAGCATAAGTTACATCTTTCCGAAATTCACTAAATGCTTAGCCCTGCCGTAAAAGATAAATTCCAATATCCTATCGCATTGTAAAGGTTTTACGGCAAGTCCGCTCTCCTGATTTATGCAACTTTAAGGTAAGCAGTGTGTTATTCTCTCCATCTCTTTTCAATATTAATGCTGAGCGGCAGACTAACCGGCATGGAAAAAGGCAGCGCTATACTCTCGGCCGGTACCGCATACCTTACGGAATCGAGCAATTCACATGAGGAATTATAAGACCTGTAAACACTGGAGGTCTGAATAATCACCGGACCGGTCTTCTGCCCTGTAAGATATTCTTCCCCGTTACGGATGATCCTGTATGATGACTCCGGCAGTACATAGGCAGTGCCTGAACAGTCCTCACTCTCGAAATAAAGGTCCCGGCCTGTTATTTCCCCTGTACTGAGATTAATATTTAATGTCCTGTCAACCGAGGGCACATACACATCAATCGTATTGCTGGCGCTGTTGCCGACCAGTATCCCAAGCAATGTCCCTTCAGCATTATTCACGGTCAGTTCCGCTTCGGATGCAGACAGTCCGACAGTACATAAAATAAACAGAGCTATTGCGATTTTATTCAGGGTCTTCGAAATATTCATTCATCCCCTCCTTTTGAAACGGTTATTGATAAATTAAGATAAGTTACACCAACCGCGTATGTTAATACAACATTTCTTCGTTACTATTTCGCATCATGCCGGGCCCATAACGCACCTGAATCTCGGACATACGAGCAAAGTATATGGACTTTGCACTGTTGACGCGCGGAACTGTAAGATATAACCTGTGTATGAATATCAGAAAGACAGTCTCTTCTTTGCCCAGATAGCGGACGATATAAAGGGACCTGGCAGCCGTGAACTCTCTGCACTTGGGGCAGTGAATGTCAAACAGGCATATAGCGGGATTTATTTTAACGCTGGGATGGAAGAGCTGTACAGGATCAACTATTCGGCAAGACTGGCCACCCGGATACTCGCGCCGCTCATATCGTTTGAGTGCCCTGACACGGACCGCTTATACGAGCAGGCGATACTGATCAACTGGACAGACTTCATTTCAGCGGAAAATACTTTTGCCGTTTTCAGCAACGTATCAAACAGCAGTATAACCAATTCACATTACGCGTCCCTCCGGTTGAAAGACGCGATCGTCGATTCATTCCGGGAAAGGGCCGGAAAACGTCCTGACGTCAACGCGCTGGACCCGGACATATGGCTGAACCTCCATATAAGGGACGACCGGGCGGTCATCAGCCTCGACACCTCCGGAGGATCTCTTCACCGCCGGGGGTACAGAAAAGATTCCGTGTCCGCTCCGATGCAGGAGACCACTGCCGCAGCGATTATCCGGTACACGGGATGGGACGGGACGGTCCCGCTCTATGATCCTATGTGCGGCTCCGGCACTCTGCTCTGCGAAGCCCTGATGCATTATTGCAGGGTCCCAGCCGGTTTGCTTCGCGAACGTTTCGGATTTGAATTCCTGCCGGACTATAACGAGAGTTCATGGAGAAAAATAAAGAAGGACATTGACGGTCAAATCCGCATATTGCCCGAGGGCCTGATCGCCGGAAGCGATTCATCCCGGCAGGCTGTCGAAATGTCAAAGACTAATATCCGCAACCTGCCGCACGGGGAGTCTGTAAAAATAGACACGCGTGATTTCAGGAAACTCAAAGGCCTTGAGAACGGGTTAATTGTCGTAAACCCGCCATACGGCATACGCATGAAGGACCGGCAGGACCTTGATCTGCTTTACAAGTCACTTGGAGATTTTCTGAAGAGGAGATGCAGGGGGAGCTCAGCTTATGTTTATTTCGGCGACAGAAGATATATCAGAAACATAGGATTGAAACCGGCATGGAAAAAGCCGCTGAGCACCGGAGGTCTTGACGGCAGACTTGTCAAGTATGAGCTGTTTTAATCTATCGCCTGTTTTTAAAAGCCTCATAAAAAGGGTTGCCCTCATACCGCGACGTTTTTTTCTTGCCCGACTCTTGTCCCCGGCCGGGACTGTGCTGCTTCCTTTCGGTACTTTCGCGTCTCGCGGCCTTACCGTTTACCTGCTTCCGGTCTTCCGCGCTTTCTGAGTTCTGTTCCTTCCGGGCCCCGCTCTTCAGCGAGAGTGAGATCCGTCTCCGCTGAACGTCCACTTCGAGAACCGTGACAGTAACTTTTTGATGGACTCTTACCGCGTCCGCCGGGTCCTTCACATACCTGTCGCTGATCTCGCTGATATGCACAAGCCCGTCCTGGTGCACGCCGATGTCAACGAAGGCCCCGAACGCGGTTATATTAGTGACAATTCCGGGAAGCTTCATCCCGGGCTTAACGTCCTCGATCTTTTCTATGCCCTCAGCAAAACCGAATGCCTCAAACCGCTCCCTCGGATCACGTCCGGGCCTCGCCAGTTCATTCATAATGTCGGTCAGGGTCGGCATCCCGGCCGTATCGGTTACATAACGTGAAAGGTCAATATGCTTTCTGATATTATCGTCCCTCATCAGATCGACAAGGGAGCATCCCATATCACTCGCCATGGCATCGACTATATGATAACTCTCGGGATGAACCGCGGAGCCGTCAAGGGGATTCTCGGCCTCCCTTATGCGCAGAAACCCTGCCGCCTGTTCAAAGGCCTTGGCCCCGAGGCGGGGGACCTTTCTCAACTGCTCACGTGAGGTGAACGGCCCGTGCTCGTTTCTGTATTCCACTATGCCCTTAGCAAGCTGGGGGCCCAGACCTGAGACATAGGTGAGGAGCTGTTTGCTCGCGGTGTTCACCTCGACCCCTACCCCGTTAACACAGCTAATGACAACATCGTCAAGGCTTTTCTTCAATGCGGTTTGATCTACATCATGCTGATACTGCCCCACACCTATGGACTTCGGATCGATCTTTACAAGCTCTGCCAGCGGGTCCATGAGCCGCCGCCCGATCGAGACCGATCCGCGTACAGTCACGTCCTGGTCCGGGAATTCCTCCCGGGCCACCTCTGATGCTGAATAAATAGAGGCACCGCTTTCGTTGACCATAACGATTTGTATTCCAGCGGGGAGGCCCAGTCCCCGGACAAAAGACTCTGTCTCCCTGCCCGCTGTGCCGTTGCCTATAGCCACAGCTTCGATACCGAAGCGGTCACACAGCTCCCTGATCTTCTTCCCGGCCTCTTCGACTTTTTTATCAGAAAAGGTCGGATAGATCGTATCGTTATGAAGGAGCTTGCCCTGCCTGTTGAGGCAGACCACCTTGCAACCTGTCCTGAAGCCCGGATCGATCGCAAGGATGTTCTTCTCTCCCAGCGGAGGTGAAAGCAGGAGCTGTCTGAGGTTTTCCACAAAGACACGAATAGCCTCCTCATCAGCGCGTTTCTTGGCGGCAAGCCGTGTCTCCCCTTCAATTGAAGACATCAGTAGACGCTT
>JBFLYJ010000347.1:0-3961 GCA_040756635.1 Nitrospirota bacterium | reverse complement strand
AGGCGCTCTGCCAATAGACCGCCCCGATATCGATAGCGCTGTTCCGGAAGCTTTCCTCATAATAGTGTTGTATTTCGGCATCGGGCACGTAATATATTTTCCACCCTCCTTTTTTAATGCGTCTCAAAAGGTCATGCTCTTCAAAAAACAGGAAAAAATGTTCATCAAAAGCGCCTGAGGACTCGAAGGCCTCCCTCCGCACCATCATGAAGCCGCCTGTCACCCCGTCCACCGTGATCGGCCTTCCGGCGGTCCACAACCGGTAAGCCGACCTCCAGTACCATCGCGAAAGCCTGCTGTTCGGGAAAAAACGGCAAAAGGGCGTGAACTGGAGCAGGGCTGTCTTGAGGGTGTGGATCCTCAGATCAGGGAACATGAAATGCTTCTCATCATCCCAGAATATTTTACATCCGGCGACGCCCGCCCGCTCATTGCTCTCCATGAATCCGACCACTGCATGAATGGCATCCGGCGCCAGTACGGTATCGGGATTCAGAATGAGAAAATACTTCCCTCTCGAAAGTCTGAAGGACTGGTTATGGGCCCTGCCGAAACCGACATTTTCCCTGTTTTCGACTAACGTTACCGCAGGGAAATGCTCTTTCACCAGTTCAGCGCTTCCATCCTCCGAGCAATTATCCACAACAATGATTTCACTGTCTATGTCCCGTGCAGACCCGATAACGGACTCAAGGCATTTTCTCAATACTTTTTGGGAATTATAGCTTACGATGGATATGGTGACAGTGATCTCCGGCATATGCACTACTCTACGCTGAACGTGCTGTTGAAATGACAGACGGAGTTCAGCACTTCGTAACCCGTATTCAACCTGCATTCGATCGCCTCTACGGCTATGGGTCGATACGCCTCCTTATCAAATATCCCGGCATACACGGTATAGTTGCCGCCGACAATATTCAAACCGTTAATGGTTATCCGCAGGTTCCTGTCGCCGGAGAAGACCACAGGTTCCCTCCCCTGCATATGCGTGGTCATAAAGGATATCTGCACCCTGTCCGGTCTCAATATTGCCCACCCCACGTGCCCGTGGAATTCCTCCAACGATTCCACAGCGAACTCCATGGTGAGGCTGTCCCTGCTCTCCTGCCGGACCGACAGGTCCTTGATAAAGAGGAAAGAGCTTTTCAGACTGCCGTTATACACTGTCGGCTCATTCCCGGTCCTCGCTGTCCCTGCCTTCATCTGTTCATATCCGGAATAGGCGTTGACCACACCCGCTGAAGCTCCCATCATCCTTATCTTGCCGTGATGCAACCAGATGGTTTTCTCGCAAAAGGTCTTTACCTGGTACAGATCGTGGGAACAGAAGATTATGGTCTTCTGCCTCTTCTTGAAATCAGCCATTCTGTCCAGGCACTTTTTTTGGAAATACTGGTCCCCCACCGACAACGCCTCATCAATAATCATGACCTCGGGATCCACTGCGGTTGCGACCGAGAAGGCAAGTCTCACATGCATGCCGGAAGAATAGGTCTTGATGGGATAATGGATAAAGTCCCCCAGTTCGGAAAAAGCGATGATCCCGTCGATATTTTTTTTCATCAGTTCACTGTCGATACCGAGAAGCGACCCGTAAAGATAGATATTCTCGATGCCCGTAAATTCGGGATGGAACCCGGAGCCGAGCTCCAGCAGGGAAGAGACAATACCCTTCACTTCGAATCTCCCCCGCGTGGGAGACAACGTCCTGGACAGTATCTTCAGCAGGGTGCTTTTCCCTGCGCCGTTGTCGCCTATGATCCCGAGGGTCTCTCCTGTTTCCACCGCAAAGGTTATCCCTTCGAGGGCGACAAAGTCCTTGTGATAGGGCCTGTGGAGGAACAGTTCTTTCAATCTGTCCAACGGTCTGTCGTACAGCTTGTACACCTTTGTTATGTCCTCGACGTGTATGACCTTCATCTTCTTCCCTGTGCACTGCTATAAAACATCCGCAAATCCGTCCTTCAGCTTTCTGAATACGTGGAATCCGCCGATAAGGGATGCCGTTGAAATGACGAAGATTATGCCCAGATAAAGCGGAGGGGGCATTTCCCGCAAAAGGATGATGCTGTGATAGGAGGATGCGAAATAGGTAAGCGGGTTAAAGTAAAAGACTATCCTCAGTTTTTCCGGAATTGACTCAATGCTGTATATGATGGGAGACAAAAAGAAGATCCCCTGCAGGACGTAGCCGACAATTTGCCCTATGTCCCTGAGATAAGGCAGAAGGGCTGCCAGGAGCATGCCCAGCCCCAACGAAAAGAGGAACTGAAGAAAAAGAACGGGGATGACCATGACGATGACCGGACTTATGGCGGATGTCATTGCATATGCAAGCAGGAAAAAAAGGAATCCTATCATATTCAGCAGGTAACTGGATGTCGTCACGGTTATGGGAAGCACTATGTTCGGGAAAGAGACCTTCTTCACTATCTCCGCGTTTTCAATGATAACAGCGGCAGACCTGCCGACCCCCTCGGAAAAGGCGAGCCAGAAGAAGAAAGAGGACAGGAGAAAAGAGATATAGGGGACCTGGGTCGCTGCATAGGGCCGGGCCCTCATCACTCCCGAGAAGACAAACCAGAACAGGACAATCTGAAGAAGCGGCACAAGGATAGTCCACAGCAGGCCTAAACCTGAACCGGCATATCGTGCCTTTATATCTTTTTTTAGAAAGTAAATGATGAGATTTAATCTGTTGTTCATGATAATAACAAAAAATGTTTATCGGCAAATTATATCATTTATATTCTAAGGAAAAAAAGTTGACAAAGTCATATTTATTTAGTAGCCTAAGTTTAGGAGAAAAGTAGGTAGGCTTTTTAATCAATAAACTATGATGGAGGGTGCGATGAGGAAAGGAATGGTTGTGTGTATAGCAGTGGCCATATTGTTAGTTGGTGCTTTGAGCGCAGAGGCATATACATGGTATGCTGATTACCCTTATAGCCCTGATGATGGTACGGTATATGACCGGTATAGTTGGGACGGCTATAATCACCTCTCTGTAACATGGAATGACACAGTGAACACGGTATCGGCAGTTCAAATGAATCCGGATGGAGTCCCTAATCTATATTACTGGGGTGATATCTATTCCGGAGGTTACGGATATGCAGCATATATGTATCTCTATTACTCGTATGACGGCTATAACTGGTATTACGCTGGAACATACTATTACTACTAAGAACTGCCTGATAATTCTGAGGTTAGATAAAGGAGTGAATGCAAAAATGCATCCACTCCTTTGGTATGTTTGAAATTATTTGGGCTTTTCTGTCTGCTGGTTTCCAGTCTTCTTCATTATAAGTGGCTCGAATGCCCCTTTGACTTTAGACAGCGCTTTTTCATCCGGTATTTGAACCCCGGGCGGAGGGGGGCCTTTATGTACGATACCGGGGGAACGCCCTGCGCTTGGCGGTTTATCTTTCAGAGAACCTGGTGGCGTGAGTTGTTGAGATGAGACAGTCTCAACTACCCTTCCCTTTTTTTGGTCTAAAACCCTTACTTCCATTCTCTCTTCTCCCCTTACCAGGACGACCCTGTCTGTGTAAACCCGACTGAGAGTGTAACCACTCAACATACCTCCTACACGCAGTGTCCTCTGTCTTTTCCCCCTGCCGGCGGTGGTGTACGGCGCCTTGAGATCTTCGATGAAGGCCATGCTCGTATCACCGGCAATGAGTGTGCCGTAGAGCACAAATTCCGGTTTCGGCAAGGGCTTTTCGTCTTTTTTCTCGGCAGGGATCTTCCTTTCGGGATTGAAAACGTTCTGCTCCGCAATGACCGCATATTCCATGACCGACGGAGGCTGCGCCACAGCAGGTTTTTCCTCCTTTTCCTCCGAGATCTTTTTTGCAACAGGAAGGGTATAGGCAACGTTTACCTCAAGGAGCGGAGGCAGTATGTAAGCGGCAAGGGCGATGATCACTGCAAGGAGCAGCACATTCAGCAC
>JBFLYJ010000346.1:0-3963 GCA_040756635.1 Nitrospirota bacterium | reverse complement strand
AAATATGACGGGAGAGGTGTTATCCAGACATGCCCTCATGGGGGAAAGACATGGAGGGCCGAGGTCAGGATCACACGTCAGGAAAAGACAGCGTCTGTTGACTTTACTTTCGGGGTCGAATAATGGAGGCAGGTTATCTTGCCGCCTTTACCACAGGGTTTATAGGCGGTTTCGGTCATTGTATAGGCATGTGCGGCCCGATCATAGCCGCCTATTCACTTCATGGCTCATCCTCACGGTTTGATCGTCTGCTTTCAGTAGTCCTTTATAACACTGGCAGAATTACAACTTACATGTTTATAGGCGCTGTAATGGGACTTGTCGGTTCCTTTGTAAACGTCGCAGGAAAAATGGGTGGCTTTCAGGATATTGTGGCGGTCGTTGCGGGTCTGTTCATGATATTTATGGGATTGAGTATTTCAGGTCTTACAGGGAAAGCGGTATGGCTCGAAGGACGCGCCGGTTTTATTTACAAAGTAGGCAATTATATACTGATGGAGAAATCTCAATGGAGATATTTCCCTCTCGGTGCGCTTTTCGGTTTCATTCCCTGCGGCCTTTCTTACTCCATATTCATAGCTTCAGCAGGAACGGGTGACTTTCTGTCTGGAATGATTCTGGCTTTGCTCTTTGGTGCTGGAACACTGCCCTCGCTTCTGCTGGTCGGCGTTGCCGCGTCATACATTAGAGAGACGTTGAGGGGGATAATGTATAAAACAGCGGGCGTCGTAATCATCATTACGGGGATACTCTTTCTCGCGAGGGGAATCAGACATTATGCCGAAATGTGACCACTGTTCGCTCCATGTCCCGGACTCAAAGGCGGTAGTTGACGAGATAAAGGGGGAGAAACGGGTCTTCTGCTGTAATGGATGCAGGGGGATATTCAGGTTCATCAGCAGTGAAGGCCTCTCTGATTTCTATGACAGAAGGGAATCTTCCTGGACCCCCGGCCCGCCTGATGAGAGACCGGTCGAAGTATCTTCATTCTCAGACAGTATGAAAAAAATCGACGATGGTATGGAGATAGATATCGTAATAGACGGGATCAGGTGCGCCTCCTGTATATGGCTGATCGAGAAGATAATGCTCAGGACGGAAGGGGTGACATCTGCCAGAGTCAATTACGCGACCCACAAGGCAAAATTAAGATGGGACCCGGGGGTAACTGACATTGCAAATATCCTTGCGCGGTTAAAGTCGATAGGTTATTCTCCAAAGCCATCTACCGCCGGCGCACACGAAGAAGAGCTTAAGGCGCAGCAGAGAGACCTTCTCATCAGGTTCGGCACGGCGGCATTTTTCTCCATGCAGCTAATGTTATATTCAGTCGCCCTCTACGCCGGTTACTTCCAGGGGATCGGGGAAAAGACAAGGTCGGCATTTCAGATCATCTCCCTCGGTCTTGCAACTCCTATTATGTTTTACTCCGGTACCCCCTTTATCCACGGAGCTGTCCGGGGACTGAGAAATCTATCTTTCAACATGGATGTCCTTATTGTTACCGGTGCCGGCTCCGCCTATTTTTATAGTATTTACCAGATAGCAACTGGGGGAGAGGTTTATTTCGACACTTCGGCAATGATCATCACCCTCATTCTGCTGGGCAGATATATTGAGACTGGAGCCAAGGGGAGGTCCTCCGAAGTCATTACGAGACTGCTTAATTTGAATCCCAAGGAAGCTACGGTCGTGAGGGAGGGAGGGGTAAGGGACTATGTAAGCGTTCCTGTATCCTCAATTAAGGCGGACGAATTAGTTCAGATAAGGCCCGGGGAACGGATCCCTCTTGATGGTATTGTGACTGAAGGTACGTCAGAGGTTGACGAATCCATGTTGACGGGAGAATCAAAGCCTGTAATCAAGGGGCCGGGCAGTTATGTCTTTTGCGGGACACAAAATCTTTACGGAAGTCTTGTGTTTAGAGTGAAACGAACAGGTGAAGACACGGTACTTTGGCAGATTATCAGGACTGTTGAAAACGCACAGGCAAGACGTGCTCCTGTTCAGGCACTTGCAGACCGTATCGTTGGATATTTTGTTCCTGCCGTTATCCTGATAAGTTTCAGCACTTTTGTCTTTTGGTTTTTTTATGGAAGGATGCTTACACCTGCGGTTATGAATGCAGTATCAGTCCTCGTTATAGCCTGTCCGTGCGCTCTCGGTCTTGCCACTCCTCTCGCAGTGCTTATCGGGACAACAAGAGGAGCCTCAAGGGGTATATTAATCAAGGGCGGCGATATCATAGAGAGGGCCAAAAATATTGATACAGTAGTGCTTGATAAAACGGGTACCATAACGGAAGGGAAACCGTATCTCTCTCATTATACGGGGATCGGGATTTCTGATGACGAGGCGCTTCGTATTGCCGTTTCTCTGGAGGAGCTTTCTGAGCATTCTATTGCAAAGGCCATCGTAAATACCGGTGGAAAAGTGACACCTTATCGCGCGACCGGTTTTACCGCCCATCCGGGGCTGGGGATAAGGGGAGAGGTAAACGGGAAAGCTGTCGTTATCGGCAGCAAAACGTTTATCGAATCTCAATGTGCATTAGAAGAAATTGAAGGTGCTCTGGGCGGTCAGTTAGTGTCACGGATAGATAAGTGGGTTTCATCAGGCGCGACGGTGGTCTATTTGTTACATAACGGCAGGATGTCGGGAGTTTTCGTTATATCTGATAAGATACGCAATGATGCCAAAAGTGCGGTTGGAGAAATGCTTCAGACAGGTTATGATGTTATCATGATTACCGGCGACGCGTATGAGACTGCCTATGCCGTTGCAGAAGCAGTCGGCATAGGCAGGGACAGAGTTATGGCCCGCAAGTCGCCGGTGGACAAGGCCGAGGCAGTCAGAAAGAAACAGCAGGAGGGGAGGTCGGTCATGATGGTCGGTGACGGTATCAATGATGCCCCGGCCCTTGTGCAGGCAGACGTGGGTATGGCAATGGGCAGGGCAACGGACATAGCGCTTGAGAGCGCTGATATGGTGCTGATGAGAAACAATCTCGGCATCATACCTGATGCCATTAATTCATCAAAGAAGATCTACATGGTAATCAAACAGAATCTATTCTGGGCATTTATTTATAATGTGATTGCCGTTCCTCTAGCGGTCATGGGACTGCTGCATCCTATAATAGCCGCAATATCAATGACGCTAAGCTCATTAAGCGTTGTGGGGAACTCGATGAGATTGAAAAGAGGATAATATGTGGAGCGTTTTTATACTGATGGTTATAGCCTTGTGCATGGGAGTGGCTGCTTGGCTTATTTTTCTATGGGCCGTCAAAAGCGGACAATATGACGACATGGAGGGTCCAAAATACAGGATGCTTGATGACGATGAAAAAATTAAAGAGGATTTAAAAAGTGATGATGACAGTCACTTGAAATAAGCTCATTTATTAAAGTTATCATTGTCGTCATCCGTATCAATGATTGAATTACTGAAGGTTTCCCCCGCTTTTTCTACATCATGTTCGGTCTTCACCAGATTTCTGCCTGAGGCTTTTGCCATATACAAGGCCACATCTGCCCTTTCAAACACGGACAGAGCATTATCTTCCTTTCTCAGGGTACTTACACCTATGCTAGTCGTAATAGAAACTTCTTTCCCCTTAAATGTAAAGACCGCATTATTAATAAAGGAACATATTTCTTCAGCAGCTTTTCTCGCGTCTTCCAGCCCTGTATGGGGAAGGATGCAGATAAACTCTTCTCCTCCATACCTTGCGACGAAATCATTCTTTCTAAGCTTGTTCCTGAAGATATGGGCGACTTTTTTAAGGGTCAGGTCTCCTATGTAATGACCGAAACTGTCGTTAATTCTTTTAACGTGGTCTATATCGCAAAGCAAAATGGAAGAACTGATGTTATATCTGTTCATATCAGCTAATGTTTCTTCGATCTTTGTATCATATGCTTTCCTGTTATAGATTTTAGTAAGATTGTCGTGGATGGA
>JBFLYJ010000345.1:0-3965 GCA_040756635.1 Nitrospirota bacterium | reverse complement strand
CATGCGACCCTATAAGGGTAATGATAATAACCAGATGAAAAAAAAGGTCTACCGGCGAATTGACGGATATAAGATGGCTTAACAGGCCTGCCTTGTGATATTCGTAATCATAATATATATATGATCCGACAATCATCCAGCCAAAAAGTATTATCAGCAACGAGTGTCTTGCCATAGTGGTCAGGTCGTCGTGTTCCTGTTATTCAACTTTACCTTTAAGGCGTCTAATTCAGATTTGAGCTCTATCATCCTCAACTCTCTTCCTACCGCCATTTCATAGAAATCCTCAAGCTCCCCGACACGTTTCATCAGTTCATTTTCCAGCTCCAGTTTATCGGTGATGTCACATACCCTTTCGACCACCGATACTACATTGCCTGAGAGGTCCCGCAGCGGATAGGCCACGGTCTCTACATTCCTTTTTTTATTGCCGCTGTCGAAATGAGTGTGTATGCATTTACTGCTGGAGCCTGTTTCAAGCGCGTTCTTTACGCTGCACTTTTCCCCGTTCAGATAACATGGTTTTGTGCTGCGGTGGGCCACTTCGAAGCAGTGCCTTCCCTTTATTTCTTCAATGGGGGTACTCGTCTGTCTCGCGTATGCGGTGTTGGCATAGATAATTTCAAAATTGCGGTTTACCACCACCATCCCGTCCTGCATGCCTTCCAGTATTGAGGAAAAAAAGATCTCCTGTTTTTCTGTCAGCTTGCACATCGTCTTGTGATCAGTTATGTCCATGATCATTCCGGACAAAACATCTCCGTCAATGTTCGCGCTGACGAGTGTGTGTTTTATCCTGCCTTTTTTTGTGAGAAGGTCTACTTCATAATTGCTGACGCTGCCTTTTCCCCTCAGTTTCGTAATGAGGTTTTCACTTTGTAACGGATTTTTATATCTCAAGAGTATGCTGCTTTTGATCATTTCTTCCGGGGAGTCAAACTCAAGCATTTCGGCAAGCGCCCTGTTTACGTACAAAATATTGCCTTCGAGAGTGGTTTTGTATATTCCGATAAGTGCGTTGTCGACCAGACTCTGATATTTGCCCTCCACCTCCTTAAGCATGACTTCCGTTTGTGTCTTATCTGTTATGTCCCTCATTATTTTCACTATCTGTGTCACCTCATTGCTTGTCCTGTCCATTACAGGGGAGGCGGTGACATCAAAGATCCTTTTTACCCCGTTTTTTAAAATGAAAGGATACCTGATGGAGACCTGCCTGCCGGTCTTAATGACCTCGGCATGGGGACAGCGCTTGTACTCGTAATTGTTGTTGCAGGGAGAAGACAGGCGGTGAAAGAGGTAATGACATGTGAGGCCTTTCACACCGTTTCCGGTACCGAAGACCCGGCTTGCCTCTGCGTTGGCAAAGGTAATCTTATAGTCCCTGTCAATAAGAACTATACCTTCGCTTAAGCAGTTTGTTATAGTTTCGATAATATTTGACGGCCCGTTCATTAAATATTCGCTCCAACCGCCCGAACTGGTTTATAACAATTTCCGTATTGATACTAAAGCTGCCTAAATACACACGAGCCGATATACTATACCCCCCTGTTTTGTAGCAAATGTAATGCCATAGCAGGAAAGTAAATTATTCTTGCAGTTAATATATGAATGATTGGTTGTAAGACCGGAATCTGGTCAAAATGGCATGGATTTTGACCAGGTTGGCTGTTTATATGAAGGCGGTGCAGAGTTGATATTTTATTTTTTGCTCAGTCGGTGGACCATCTCAACCAGGGCAATAACATTATCACGGGGGGTCTCCGGGACGACGCCGTGACCAAGGTTAAAGACATGCCCGCGGGCCGACGAGGCCCTTGAAAGAATGTCCCGCACGTTTTCTTCTATTTTGTCCTTCGGCAGGAAGAGAGCAAGAGGGTCGAGATTCCCCTGGACAACGACATCTCCTCCGAGACGCTTTGCAGCGTCGTCGATATTGATCCTCCAGTCAACGCCGAATACATCCGCCCCTGAGGTCTTTATTTCTTCCAGCAGGCCGGCGGTGGCGCCCACAAAATAAATGACAGGAACTGCCTCTCCGCGCTTCTGCATCCATGCCTTCAGATCTCTGATGATCTGCTGGACGTAAGAAAGCGCGTGGTCCCTGAAGTCCGACGGAGAAAATATCCCGCCCCATGTATCGAATATCTGTACGGCCTGTGCCCCGGCCGCGACCTGTGCTTTGAGATACTCCGTAATCGTGGAAGTCACCTTACTCATCAGCGACCTGTACAGATCCGGTGTTTCGTATATCATCCGTTTTGTGTGAAGAAAACCCTTTGATGTGCCGCCTTCTATCATGTAGGTAGCGGTCGTGAACGGGGCGCCTGCACAACCGATAAGCGGGACCCTGCCTGAAAGCTCTTTCCTCAGGAGCCGGACCGCATCCATAACAAATTTCATCTTTTCTTCAGGGTCCGGAACGATAAGATTATCTACAGTGTCTTTATCTCTTATAGCCGGTCCCAGAAGGGGGCCTTTGCCCTCGTGAAAATCAAGCCCCTGTCCCATTGCTTCACATGGAATAAGGATATCTGAGAACAGTATGGCCGCGTCAACATTCAGGATGTCTATGGGCTGTATTGTGACCTCCGCGGCCAGTTCAGGTGTCTTGCACATCGTAAGGAAATCTGCCTTGCCCCTTACTGCCTTGTATTCCGTCAGATATCTTCCTGCCTGGCGCATGATCCAGATAGGAGTATACTCAGTTTTTTCTCCTCGGCATGCCTTCAAAAATGTATTGTTCATTATCTCTCCGTTTCTAATTTGAAAGGGCAAGGCAGCGCCCTGCCCCTACATCATTTTTGGGTTGCTTTTCTTATCCTGTAGGGGATGTATCCGCAGAAAGGCTCTTCATCCATATAATCACCGGTCACCGCGTAAGCGCGAGCCCGGCATCCGCCGCACACGTTTACATATTCACATGAACCGCATCTGCCTTTGTATGCCTTGAAATTCCTCATGTCTTTAAACAGCTCCGAGTTCTCCCAGATGTCCTTGAATGACTTCTGCCTGATGTTGCCGGCCGACTTCGGGAAATAGCTGCAGGGAAGGACATTGCCGTCGACATCTATCAGACAGATCAGCTGTCCCGCGAGGCAGCCCTTTGATCCGCCTGTTGAGAAGCTCAATGTACGGCGTTCCATTTTCTCGCCTTCTTCTTTCTGCTTCTGAAGGACCACACGGTAGTAGTGAGGGGCGCAGGTAGGCCGCACGAGTATATCTTTCTCATTTTTCTCCATCTGATAGTGCCATTCAAGCAGTTCTTCATAGTCTTCTTTGGATATAAGCTCGTTCATTATATCTTCGCCCCTGCCCGTTGGTACGATCATGAACATGTACCACGCGGTGGCGCCGAGCTGCTTGGCAAGTTTGAGTACCTTCGGGATTTCCTGCTGATTGCGTTTTGTAAATGATGAGTTGATAAGGAACTTGATGCCGTGTTTATTAAACAGATCAGCCGCATTCATTACCCCCGCGAACGCGCCTTTTTGATTTCTGAAGTTATCATGCACTTCCGCTGTCGAGCCGTCGAGACTCAACGACACCATCTTGATTCCTGAATCGATCATGCCTCTGCATATATCTTCCGTGACCAGCGCCCCGTTTGTCGCAACGCACATCCGCAGTCCCTTTGATGTTCCGTATTTGGCTATATCGAAAACGTCCTTTCTCAATAAAGGTTCGCCTCCGGAAAGGACTACGACAGGAGTGGCATAGCCTGAAATATCATCAATGATCCTGTATGCCTCCTCTGTCGGGAAATCAGGATGTCCCTTCACTTCCATTTCGGAAGACGATCTGCAGTGTACGCATTTGAGATTGCATCTTCTAGTAATCTCCCACGCAATCCACTTCGGTTCGAATTCTTTTATCATTCTGTGTCCTCAATTGTCCCTACGTAAAATGCGTAGGTTTTTTTATCGTAATAATTCATATTCTACATTTTTTTTACACAGTTA
>JBFLYJ010000344.1:0-3968 GCA_040756635.1 Nitrospirota bacterium | reverse complement strand
GTGGTCGAACATGAGTCTTTATCGGGCGGACGTTCTCAGGTTTACCCTCATCGCCGTTCTGCTGACCCTGAGCCTGAATCTGATCAACGGCTACATGGGAGAATTTTCATGTTCGCATCCCGGTTTCATGGCGCTGGGGGCTTATGCCTCATCGGTCTTTACCCTCGGCCTGTTCGCTGATGACAGGGTCTTCGGCCCCGCGCTGCTTCCTCACTGGCTCGGTCCTTACTTCTTCCCGGTCGCGCTGGTCCTCGGCGGCCTGGTTGCCGCAGTCGGCGCGCTGGCGGTCGCCATCCCTTCGTTCAGGACGCGGGGGGATTACCTTGCCATCATTTCACTGGCATTTATGTTCATTGTAAAAAGCATGATCGAAAACCTTGAGTTTGTAGGGGGGCCACGCGGGCTGGGCGACCAGCCCGGCTGGGCCAGCGGTCCGGTGGTGTTCGTAACCGTTGTGCTCGGTATCTGGATCATGAACAATTTTGTGCGGTCCACTCTGGGCAAGGCCTTAAACGCAGTGCGCGACAATGAAATGGCGGCAGACGCCATGACGGTCAATACACGCAAGACAAAAATAACTGCCTTTCTGTTCGGCGCCTTCTGGGCAGGAGTAGCCGGGGGGCTGTACGCCCATGCACTGAGGTACGTTAATCCGGGAAGCTTCGGCATCCAGAGTCTGGCTGAGGTCCTGGCGATGGTCTATTTCGGCGGTCTGAATTCCGTCTACGGCTCCATTGTCGGGGCATGCAGCATCAGCTTACTCGGTGAGATGCTGAGGCCTCTTGAGCTTTATAAATGGATCATTATTCCGCTGCTCCTGATCTTTGTAATGATTTTCCGACCGTCAGGACTGATCGCGTTCAAAGAATTTGACGTCAGGAAACTGGTACGGCCGAAGAGGGTATGAGGTATAAGAATGTCGCTGCTTCAAATTGAAAACATGACCCACTATTTCGGCGGCCTGCGGGCTGTCCACAACTATGGGCTTAATATCGAATCCGGCCAGATCCGGGGGTTGATAGGTCCAAACGGCGCGGGCAAAACCACCATCTTTAACCTCGTCACCGGCATATTCCGTCCGGACGAGGGGCACATACTTTTAGAGGGTAAACAATTAAACGGACGCCCGCCCCACGAGATCGCATCAATGGGTATCGGGCGGACTTTTCAAAACATGCATCTGTGGCGTCACATGACGGTACTGGAACACGTGAAAATGGCCCGCTATTCCAAACTGACATACGGCCTTGTCGGGGCGTTTTTTGGCACATCCCGGAGGCACAGGGAAGAGGCTGAAAGCGAGCGGATCGCGCTTAATCTTTTAGAGATGATGCGTGTTGACCAGTTTGCCGATCAGATCGTACTCAACCTGCCGTACGGCGCCCAGCGGCGTGTAGAAATGGCGCGGGCCCTGGCCATAGAACCCAAGGTCCTGTTTCTTGACGAACCAACGGCCGGCATGAACCCCGAGGAACTCTCTCAGATGATGGATATTATCCGCCGTGTTCACCGGGAATTCGGCCTTGCCATTTTTCTCATCGAGCACCGCATGAAGGTGGTCATGGAACTCTGCGAGAGGATTCAGACCCTGGTCTTCGGCGAGGTGATTGCAGAGGGAACGCCGGAAGAGATCCAGAACAACCCGCACGTCATTGACGCTTATCTGGGCAAAGAGGTGGTGGAGTGATGTTGCTTTCGGTTGAGAACCTTCGCGTATCATACGACGGTATAAAAGCCCTGCACGGACTGAACTTTCAGATCGAGGAAGGGGAGATCGTCTGTATCATCGGGGCCAACGGTGCCGGCAAGAGCACCACGCTCAAGGCCATATCTCGCATTGTCCCGGTTGAAGAAGGCAGCAGGATAACATTTAACGGCAAAGACCTGCTGACCTATTCCGCCGACAAGGTTGTCAGCCGGCTTGGCATTTCCCATGTACCGGAAGGACGCCGCCTCTTCGAAAATCTTACGGTCAACGAAAATCTGAAACTGGCGACATTTGCCCGCAAAGACCGGGATCAGGTCAAGCGCGACGTCAACCGCGTATTTTCCATATTCCCGCGCCTGCAGGAACGTCAGGACCAGAAGTCGGGCACCCTGAGCGGCGGTGAGCAGCAGATGCTCGCTGTGGGCAGGGCGTATATGAGCGGCCGCAGAGTCATGCTTCTGGATGAACCTTCCATGGGGCTGGCACCCCTGCTTATGACGAACATGTTCAATGCCCTTAAAGAAATCAACCGGGAAGGCACCACCATCCTGCTCGTGGAGCAGAACGCCCGTCTGGCCCTGCAGTTTGCCGGCCGGGGGTATGTTCTGGAGAACGGCAACCTGGTCCTGGAAGGACCGTCCGCCTCGCTGCTTGAAGACCCCGCAGTCAAAAAGGCGTATCTTGGAGGGTGAACAGTTAAAGCCGATAAAACGGTTGCAACCGCTGGAACAGCTGGAACAGTTGCAACAGCTTCAAATAGAAATCCGTTAGAAAACTCCTCCGAAACCAATGAAAAAGGACTCAGAGCATTGCCCTAAGTCCTTAAATTTTTTGGTAGCGGGGACAGGATTTGAACCTGCGACCTTCGGGTTATGAGCCCGACGAGCTACCAGACTGCTCCACCCCGCGAACCGTATACTACCTTACTTTAGAACAGGCTTGAATGTCAACCAACGAGGGAGGTCTTGCGCTCAATATTCAGACGGTTTACAGATAACAAATAAACCCGAAGATGATTCCTCTGCCCTTTAGAAACGGGATTATTTCATGTTTGTCTTTATGACGTCCGCTATTTCCTCGGCGATGGCTATAATCTCATCCATGTTGTCCCCTTCGACCATGACCCTGATCTTGGGTTCAGTGCCTGACGGCCTGACGAGGACCCTGCCGCTGGTAAGCTTTTTTTCGGCTTTCTTGACGGCGGCGTGCACATTCGGGTAGTCGTCTATGGATTTATTCTTGCGTACAGCCACATTTAAAAGAATCTGAGGATATATCGGGATGGAAGAGGCCAGATTGGAGAGGCTTTTCCCTCTTCTGCACATTACGGACAGCACCTGCAGGGCGGTAACCGGACCGTCTCCGGTTGTGTTGTAGTCCAGAAAGACGATATGCCCGGACTGCTCGCCTCCGAGGTTGCAGCCCCTCTTGAGCATTTCCTCGACAACATATCTGTCGCCGACTTTTGTCCGTATGAGTTTTATACCGTACCGTTTGAGGAACAGTTCAAAACCCAGATTGCTCATTACCGTGGAGACTACGGCGTCGCCCGCGAGCCTGCCGTCTTTTTTCATGTCCAGCGCGCATATCGCCATGATCTTGTCGCCGTCTACGAGTTCACCCCGCTCGTCGCATATAATCGTCCTGTCCGCGTCGCCATCATGTGCTATACCGATATCCGCCTTATACTCAAGTACCGCCTTCTGCATGGCCTCCGGATGTGTGGCGCCGCAGTTCGCGTTTATATTTATGCCGTCGGGTTTGGAATTGATAGCGATAACATCAGCGCCCAGCTCGGTGAGGACAAAAGGGGTGATCTTGTACGCCGATCCGTTACTGCAGTCGATAACGACTTTTATTCCGTCAAGGGTCTTGCCCTTAGGAAACGTTGACTTGACATACTCAATGTAACGTCCTGACGCGTCGTCCACACGGTAGGCTTTGCCAATGCCCGCGCCTTCCGGTCTGATTTTCTGGAGGGTCTCGTCGAACATAGCCTTTTCTATCTCCGCTTCAGTTTTATCGGGAAGCTTAAAGCCGTCGGACGAGAAAAACTTGATGCCGTTATCGTCATAAGGGTTGTGTGATGCCGATATAACAACACCGGCGTCGGCCCTCAGGCTCCTCGTTACAAAGGCAATGCCGGGGGTCGGCATCGGACCTACAAGCACTACGCTCGTCCCCATCGAACATATACCGGAGGTAAGGGCGCTCTCAAGCATATATCCCGACAGCCTCGTGTCTTTACCTATGAGGATTT
>JBFLYJ010000343.1:0-3969 GCA_040756635.1 Nitrospirota bacterium | reverse complement strand
AATCATTTTTGAGGTCTTTTTTCAGATAGTGTCCCCTGAATGTCAGATCGCCGAGAGAGGTCCTGAGAAAAAGGTCGGTTTTTTCTACTCCAATAAAAGCATTACCGGGCGCAGTTGAAAAAGGGGTGCCGGACAGGATGTCCTCTTCGATCCTGATTTTCGCGCCGTCAGATCTGAAATAGTCGATACTGCCTGATATCCTTACATCATCACCGAACACTTTCCCGCCGGTCGCGCTCAGATGCCGCGTATCGGAACTCCCGTATCCCCCCTTCAATTGAAGTCCATTTGTATCTGCCGCTTCTTTCATTACCACGTTAATTACGGCGACAAACGCGTTTGCTCCGTAAAGTGCGGACCCCGGGCCTCTTACGATCTCGACGCGTTTAATATTTTCCACGGTCAGATCATTGAACAGGTGCCGCAGCGCGCTGCCCGAAAAGTTCCCGTTCATGGGATGCCCGTCGATCATCAGCAGAATTTTCTCCGACATCTGCGTCCTTATTCCCCTGACCTCGAACATCGTGTCCCCGTATTCGGTAATCGAGACACCGATCCCCGGCACTGTCTTAAGTACATCCATTAGGTTGAGCGCACCCATATTTCTTATCTCTTTTTCAGTTACGACAGTCGCAATAGCGGGGGCCTTTTTTACAGGGACGGTGTTCCGAGTGGCGATTATAAGTTCTTCTTCATCGAAGAAAAAGAGCAGATCTTCGGCTGTTGATGATTGTATGACAGGACGACCGGCGGATGAGTTCTCGACTTGAGAAGACAATGCTGATGATACAAACAATAGGAGAGCTAAGATGATGGATCCCGGCGAAGCAAGGTATTTTCTGCTCTCGCCATGACGAATAATCGGCATATATTTCCCTAAGCGGTTTCCTTGAATTTGTGAATATTATAATTGAGAGACCGCAAAAGCTCAATTGATGTCGGGGCTATTTTTGGGTTCGTGTATAAAGACAAGCAGAACAGATGATAAGGCGATGATAACCGCTCCGAAATAGAATATGGACTTCAGGCCGTATAGCTTTGTGATATACCCTCCGAGGGCAAGGCCGATACCGGAAAAGACACCAACAATGGCATTGAACTTGCCGATGTCCGTCCCGCGTTTTTCCTTCTCGGTGAGGTCCCCGAGAACCGCGCCCCTGATGGTAAGGCCCATGGCGTTGGTGATACCGAGAAAGGCCTGGAGAATGTACACATGATATGTCTGGTTTGCGACCGTAAAGGCGACAAGAATGGCGGCATCCATCAGCCCGGTCACAAGGAGAAACGGTTTTCTCCCGAGTTTGTCCGAATACCGGCCGACGATATACGAGGCAACGGACTGCACGAGGATCATTATGCTGAACGCGATGCCGAGCTTTTCCGTGCCCCCGCTTAAATTAGAAATATATACGACGTAGAAAGGACCGACAAGACCGTATACGATCCCCCAGATTGAGGTGAGGATGGTAAACATTCTAAAACCGGCATGTGTCATTCGGATTTTCTGATCACTTTACGGTATCTTATTTCCTGTTTTATCAATGTCTCAAGCGCCGCGTCAAAGTAAGGTCTCTTGCAGTCCGTCCCGTCGATATTTCCGTCCCTCGCGTACTTCATATACCTGCACCCGCCGAAACAGAGGGGAAGGTACTCACATTCAATGCATTCGTTGTTTTTCCAGTTGCCGAGCCTGTGAGACTCTGTGTAATCTTTGACGCCTTCTTTGAGGCTTCCGATCTCAAATGCTTTTTTACCGATGAGGGCCGGGCATTTGTAGATCGCGCCGTCATGGTTGACGACATAGTAATCCCTTATCTCCACCTGACACGGCGAAGGAATGATCTTCGGTGTATTGAACCCCCGTTTGAGCACTTCTTCTCTCAATAGCGCGTCGGCCTCAAGCAGCCACGGCTCGTTTACCGAAAGACAGCCGTCATGGAAATCAGCGGGGGAGGTGTCTTCCTCCGGTCTGTTCATGACAGGCGCGAACTTGACGGTATAGACCTTGTCAGGAGTGAGACCGTCCTCTTTCATGTAGTCAAGGAGCGCGGGGAATTCCCTGTAGTTCTCTCGCGTATAGTTCCCTCCGATTCCTGTCTTTACGATGTCGCAGGTCTGCTTGATATTGTTTATTATAGTGTCAAAGCTGCCTGCCCCTGATTTAAACGGTCTGCATTTATTGTGCACTTCAGCGGGACCGTCGATAGTCGTCTTTATGGCCTTGAGTCCCAGACCGGCAAGCTCCTGCATAGTTTCTCTCTTCAGAAGCGAAGCGTTCGTGACGAGGGTGAATGTATATTCTCCGCCCCTGCTTTCGGTAAAGGACTTCAGCGTGCGGGAGATGTTTTTTATCATCTCCCGGCTGAGCATGGGCTCGCCCCCGTAGAAGTCGATGTTGACCGTCTTTTTACCCTGAGAGAATTTCTCTTTTATAAAATCGATTAGAAGGCCGGCCGTCTCTTCGGACATGTAGCTTTTGCCTTTCATGTCCCCTTCGTAGCAATAGATGCATGAAAAATTGCAGTCGAGGTTTATGATGACCGATATGTTCAGGACCTGATGCTTTTCATTAAGGGTATCGAGCATGCGCGACATCTCCCGCTTTTCCTCTTCCCGGTCATGGACGAGGATGCCGGTCTTTGTCAGCAGTTCCGCATCATCCTTTGAAATGCTGCCATCTTCAATGGCCCGCAGGTTCTCTTCCGCAAGGAGCAGGATCGCGGCCCGTTTGGTGGAATACAGAAGCTGATGCCCTGGAAGTTCTTCAAAGGGATATGTCCTGATATAGTGTGAGAGTATCATGTGTTTTGGAAATCATGGATGGAATTATCATCAGAAGGCCGTCTTCCGGAAGACAGCCTCCTGATGATATGATCGCTGTTACCTTAAAGGATTAGTTGCAGTGAAACAGCATGCGAGCGGGCCTGCAACTTCGAGGATATCAAGACCGCAGTCCAGCACTGTTATTCCTTTTACCATTTCGCCTCCTTTGTGAATAGATTTTTTGCAGATTGTTGATTGATTCTCATACCACCCCGGGGAAATGAGGCACTTAATTATAACATGAAAAAAATATTTGTCAAATATTTTTTTGTGTCATAATGGCAATGGTAAAAATAATTTACAAAAGCTAGGTTTTCGCTGCGAGGAACTTGGCCTTCCTTGACCTGAAAGAATTGAGTTTCTCTTATGTTATTCCGGCGGTCTTTTTAGCCGGCACCGGGTCTTTCCTGTATGTCCCTGGATACCCGCTGGAGCCTGACCCCGGATTACTTAATCAGGGGCGGGAATGACTGACGAAATGACCTGAAATATTTTTCAACAATCGACAAACCCAGACTCTCACTGAGAACGATTTTGAAACTATTACAGAGAGAGATACAAAGTCTTCTAGAATGTTACCCTCGCTCCGCCCTCGACCCATCTCTGCGGGTTCTTGAAGTCAGCCATCGTATAATATGAGGCACTGAAGATGTTATGCGCCGTGAAAAAAAGCTCAGTATTTGTCATTTCAGTTGAGAATATTTTTTTCCTGATATTGATGTCCCATATTATATTTTTGTATATAGCCCCCGAGTCTTCAAGCTCGTCCCACCACGTAAGATGACCGAATAGCCCGGCTGTCAGAGAATTTTTTTCCTCATACTTGATCCCTATATTGTATGCGTACAAGTCAATAGCGTCATTTGAAGGTGCAGGTGCAGGTGCAGGGAAAGGAGCAGGCGCTGCAGGAGGAGGGGCCCCGGATGTGGTCCTCACATAAAGAAATCCTGCCTTTAAGGAGACATTATTGAACGGCGCTGTCTCGGCCTCAAGCTCAATGCCTTTGCGTCTGATCTTTCCGTAATTTATAAACAGATCATTATATAAGGGCGGGCCTGACTCGTAATAGGCCTTTTGAATGGCGTTATCAAGTTCATGATAAAATGCGGTCGTCTTAGCCCAGACATACTCTGTCACGCTCGATTC
>JBFLYJ010000342.1:0-3970 GCA_040756635.1 Nitrospirota bacterium | reverse complement strand
GCGTTCCGCGTCTGTCCTGAGACACCTGGATTTCCCTGACCCCTCCGTCTTCAGCCCTTATGCAGGCCTTTTCTTTTTTACCTATTCTTTTATCGATGATGTTGTGCGTATCGTCCCGCTCCACGAGATAGTGGTCTGCGTCAACAGACCCGTCGACCACAGTTGTGCCCAGCCCGAAATTGGCGTTTATCACGACCGCGTCATTTTCCAGATCTGCCGGGTCGGAGGAATACATTACGCCGCTCATCTCGGCTTTCGCCATGACTACGCATCCCACCCCCATGTTAATTATCCCGTCCTCAGGCATAATCTGCTTTTTGTACGCGACTGCACGGGGTGAGTACAGACTGGCGAGCACTTCTTTGTATGCCTTCTCGACATGCCTGATATCAGCCGGGACGTTCAGAACGGTCTTGAACTGTCCAGCAAACGAAAAATCTCCGTCTTCTTCTTCGGCGCTGCTCCTGACCGCTAGGAAACATTTGTCCCCGCACTCGGTTCTCAGTCTGTCCAGCGCGGCCGCGACGGCCTCCCGGACCATAGGAGGCATTTCCCCCCGAATAAAAAGCTCCCTGATCTCATTCAGGCAGTCCTCGTCAGGACCGTCGTCTTCCCGTATGATGTCCCTTGCTGTTTCGTGTTCTCCCGCCTCTGCAAAGGCTATCGCGGACATGATGTCCTCCTGCGGAATGCGCCTCTGGGCTTTTCTGTATTTCTGCCTGATCTCACGGATACGGTCGTCTATGCGGTTGTGCTCGACAAACATCCTGAAAGCGCTCATCGTGACGGCGAATCCCCAGGGCACGTTGATTTTCATGTAATTGTAAAGTTCGGCGATGCCCGCGATCTTGCCGCCTACTTCATCGGCGGTCTCCCAGTAAATGTCGCCGAAAAACAATACCGGCTCCGTCAGACCCGAAGGCGATTTGCCGTCGAGTATCCTGTTGATCTGGGAATTGGTCTTCTCGTATATTTCATGCAGACGGAGGTACCTGTTGCGGGCAAGGGCGTTGAGGTTGTAGATGGATTTAAACAGCGTGTCGGCCAGCTCCGTATAGACACTCCTGATGTACTTGACGTCAAAGATGTAATCTCCGCTGAGCTTGTCGCCCATGTCCGCCATGATCTCGAGACAGTGGTTATTGCCGTCAAGCACCTGACGGAAACGGCTGAAGACCACCTTGAAAGGCAGCTTGCCGTCCTGGCCGGCTGTGTCCCGTCGTAGATATTTCCTGACCTGTTCCAGAAAATATATCATCTGCTCACTGACTCCTCCATTTCTTTTTCTGCGCGGTGTATCACCTGTTTCAGTTCATCGATCTTGAACGGCTTTGGGATAAAATCAAACACGCCATTCTGGAACGCCTTCTTGGCGGTCTCCATCTCCGCGTAGGCGGTTATGATAATGACCTTAATGTGCGGGTTTCTGCGTCTGGCCTCCTGCAGTATCCTCATGCCGTCTATACCCTCCATCTTCAGGTCAGTGACGATAATGTCGTAGTCTTCCCTGTTCATGTCATCAAGGGCGCTGCTGCCGTTCGTAAATACCTCGGTAGCATATCCCGCCTTGTCGAATATATTCTTAAGGCGCTTCCCGACAATAGGCTCATCGTCGACAAACATCAGACGGCATCTCCTGTTTTCTATCATGGCTGTCTCCTTTCACAAAAAATGATACGGTCCTGCGTTTATTGTTCAGACATGTTCTCAGCCGGGGCCCTCAATGGGCGCCGCCCTTGCCGCCCCTGAAGATTATGCTCACGATAAAACCGGCGGCCACGGCTATGATGATCGACACGATACCGTACGTCGATGCGCCGTTGAATGCCATGTCGGAAAGGAAGCGCAGGGCGCCCACCTTTTCAACGGTGAATGTTCCCTCAGAGGACTCCTCCACACTGCCGTCCCTGACAGAATACGCTGTTACCGTGTACGTCTCCGGGGGCGCCTGATAAGGCCAGTCAACGTGCACGAGGAACGAGTCCTTGTCTGTTGAATGTTCGATCTTTATATCCCCCGAGCTGACTGCATACGTCTTGTTCATTTCTTTCATCTTGATGAATTCCGATGTCCACTTTTCCCTGTCAGCGTCGTTATCTACGGGTGAAACGGTTACGGACCTTCTGAATGCGTCGTAGCCGAGCGCGTACGTGTCCTGCTGTTGCTGACTGAGGATGTCCCTGATTTCGTTCGTCGAATATACAAGATAAACATCCGAGACAGGATTAAATTCGAGCTCTCCCACGTTCATCCACAGTAAGCCGCCTGTCTTGCCTTTCTTTCTCAGATGCGCTGCCTTCGGGGCGGAGCTGATCTTTATGATGACGTCGCTGCCGGGCGTGGTTACTCCCGATATGTCGATTTTGCCTCCGTGGTACAGTGAATCAACATTGATGCGGTCCGGGACGACCTGGGTCGTAATGCAGAATGCCTCAGGGACCGACAGCGCAAAAAGCGCAAACAGTACTACCGCAGTAATCAAAACAGTGTTTTTTATATTCATGATCAGTGACCTCCCTTCAGGCTCAGAAGCAGTGACGGCTCGATGAGCAGGTCGAGCATTATCTTGGCCGTAACCGCAAGAACGATTACAGCAAGGAGTATCTTTAACTGGTCGCCGTGAAGCTTTCTGCCGATTATGCTGCCTATCTGCGTGCCGAACGTCGATCCGACCAGCAGCATGACGGCCAGGATAAAATCGACCGTATGATTTGTATATGCCTGGAGAAAAGAGACCTCTATGCAGGTGAACAATATCTGGAACAGGCTCGTGCCCACGACCACATGCATGGGCATTCTCAGCAGATATATCATGACCGGCACCATGAGAAAGCCTCCGCCGACCCCCATTATGGCGGCCAGTATGCCGACCAGCGCGCCCATCGCGACTACGAGAATCGCGGAATGAGTGACACCGGATTTTTCAAATCTGGTCTGCATGGGGAGTTTCCGGATAAAGGCGACAAATCCGGACTCTCTCCTAGACTTCTGCCCCGATGAGTCGGCCTGCTTCACCGCAGCAGAGGCCTTTGACTTTTTAAGGGCGTTCAAACTTTCAAAAAACATGTACCCGCCCACGATGCCGAGCATGAGGACGTACGTTATTTTGATGATGAAGTCGGCGTTCCCCATCATCCTGAGCATCTTTATTAACTGTACTCCGCCCAGTCCCCCGGCGAATCCGCCGATAAGGAGACAGACCCCCATCTTGAAATCAACGTTGCCGAGCTTCCAGTGGGCGAAGGTCCCGGATGTGGAGGCGCCTACTATTTGAAGAGAGTCGGACGCAGCCGCCACGGTGGGGGGAATCCCGAACATGATGAGCAGGGGGGTAAGCAGAAAACCCCCGCCGACCCCGAACAGCCCGGACAGCAGTCCGACAAGCAGTCCGAGACCGACAATGAGTGGTAAACTGATACTGGTTAACGCAATAGGTAAGTAAAAGTACATCTTTCGACAACCTCCTCTGTTTTTGTGATGTTATAAATCTGTGTCTGACTGCCGAGAAACGATGTTCTCCTCTGCAATCATCACCCAGTTTTTTAATCTCGGTAATGAAATGACGGCGTACAGTACGGAAAGTCCGAAGAGCAGATAGAAATCCACCGGATCACCGCATATGAGAAAGAGCACGACTCCGTATATCACCGGCAATCCCGAAAACAGCATTGATACAGCGGACGCCCTGTACAGCCGCCGTGAGACTGTGCCTATATCGATATGCCCGGGTGCCGCATAAATCCTCATGACGGCGTACCTTGATATCAAAATATTGAACATCGCCATCAGGTACAAGAAGTTTTTTACCCCTCTTGTCCAGTCTGTGTTCAGTGTAACCGCGGCTGGTGCGTATCCGGTCCTGAGCCACTCAACAAGAGCGGCGCACACAAGCATACCCGCTGCGATCAGCGCGGATGTGCGCACCGCTTTATCGAATGACGTCCGGAGTTCGTTCATCTTTCCTGTTTGC
>JBFLYJ010000341.1:0-3971 GCA_040756635.1 Nitrospirota bacterium | reverse complement strand
TAAGATAATAGGAGAGGTTAGCCCACATCGTATCAAATATAAGTTCTATCCTGTCATTCCCGTCAGGCACATAAGGCACGTCATCGCTCTCCCACATATACTGGACGCCGAAGTTTTCCCAGTCCCCCTTAACAAGAACCTTTCCCTCTGGCGCAAGCATCTTATACACCGGGGTACCTGGATACGGGGCTAGAGTATTAAACCGCACAGACGACAGGGGCAACGACTTCACCAGTCTCATTGCGTCCCAACGGTCTTTTCTGGTCTCGGTGGGCAACCCGAAGATTATGGTTGTTCCGACTGAAAGCCCTTTCGCTGCTGCCCTTTTTATAGCTTCGACAACCTCCTCGACTGTTTCTCCCTTATTAATCACCTTCATCAATCTTTCGCTGCCTGTCTCCAGCCCGTAATATATTATCCTGAAATTGGCCTGAATCGCCTTCTCGAGTATCTCATCAGTGGCATTATCACCGCGCATGGAACCGTGGAAAAAGGCTTTCTTATGCAATCCCTCGCTCATTATTGCATCGCAGAGTTCCATGAAGTGCTTCTTGTTAACGGCAATGTTGTCATCCATCAGAAAAACTGATTTCTGTTTGTATTTATTTATCAGGGTGGAACACTCCTGCATCACGCGGCCAATTGAATGATAGCGGTACTTTCTGCCCGATATGCTCCTTGCAGAGCAGAATGTGCAACTGTACGGGCATCCCCTCGAACCGAAGACACCAGAGAAGTTGGGGTATTTTTCAAGGTCCTTCTCGAATAGATGATAAGGGAAAGGCGGGATAGTATCAAGGTCATCTATAAGCATCCTGTCCGGATTATGTACAATCTTGCCATCTTCCTTATAAGAAATGCCTGCAATACCCTGAAAAGGCTTCTCTGCAAGGATCAAGTGAACAAGTTCCTTAAATGTTTCTTCGCCCTCGCACCTTACAGCCACATCAATCCCAGGCCTGGACAGGACCTCCTCTGTCGCAACAGTGGGATGTATGCCTCCAAAAACCACAACTGACTCCGGGTCGATCTCCTTGATCTTCCGGGCAAGCTCATAGGCACGGCCGCAGTTCAATGTCAGCACGCTCAGGCCGATTATCCTCGGTTTCCTGAGCGAGTTTATGGTCCCGCCCAGACCCGAGTCATCGATAGGACGAATCTGCTCATCTATTATCTCCACTTTCTCTACCCCGGAGGCCATCAGATAACCGGCAAGAATGCCGAGGCTCGTGGGAAACGATATATTTATCACTGCGTTGATTTTTTTATTTTGCGAGGTCTCGCTTATCCTCGGGTTAATAAGCAGTACATTAGTTTCCAATCTGTTTTTCTCCCGTCAGCTTATCCTCCCGGCCGGTCACTTCCCTGACGATAAAGGGAGGCCTTTTTCTCGATTCATCAAAATTTCTCCAGAGATACTCTCCCAATATCCCCAACATTATCATCTGAACGCCCGATACCATAAGAAGGATTACCATCAGCGACGACCAGCCCTCTATTGCCTTAAAATAAACCAGCCTGGCCGCAATAATGATAATCGCATAAGTGAACCCTGCAAATGCTATCATTATTCCTAACAGCGACATAATCCGGAGAGGGAAATAGGAGAAAGAGACGAACGTATCGATAAAAAGCTTCATCTTCTTCGAAAGGCTCCACTTTGATGCCCCCTTCAACCTCTTCCCTTTTTTATACGTGACCACTGTCTGGCTGAAGCCGCTCCAGAGAATGAGGCCAAATATTGATGTGTTTTTCTCTCCCATCGCAATGACAGAATTTGCCACTTTCCTGTCGACAAGAAAGACGTCCGTGCCGCTCTCAGGCATATTCCTGAGCGCAAATCTTTTGACCAGCCTGTAATATATATCCTGAAAAAATCTTTTCTCCTGCTCACCCCACTCTCTTACTCCGATTACTATCTCATAGCCTTTATTCCATTCATTGGCCAGATCATCTATCAGTTCCGGCGGATCCTGAAGATCCGCTGAGATAAAGGTGCACGCATCTCCCTTTGAATGCATAAGCCCGGCGAGACATGCCGCGTGGCTGCCGAAATTACGCGAGAGCCTTATTCCTATAACCCTCGGGTCTTTTTCGGAGATGCCCTTAATTATACTGAAGGACCCGTCCGTGGAACCGTCATCAACAAAAATGAATTCAAAATTATTCTTCGAAGCTGATGAAAATTCGCCGAGTCTCTGATAAAGAACCGGAAGGTTCTCTTCTTCATTATATGTGGGTATGATAACGGAAATAAGCGGCATATCCTATATTTCTCCTTCGGAAGATTGATCTATTATTTTTTACGCGCCCAGCCACGATTTAACTTCGTCCTCTATGTTCCTTATTATCCTGGCCGGGACCCCTGCCACAAGGGAATACGGAGGGATACTCATACCCTCCCTTACAACGGTGCCAGCTGCGATAACGCTGTGATGTCCCACATAAACCCCCATAAGGACAGTCGCATTTTCTCCTACAAAGACGTAATCCTCGATAACCGTCTCCTTCTTGTCTATCTCTTCGTATTTCCTCTCTGTAACGCATCGTCTGACGGTTGAGTGCGTAATAATATGAACGCCCGAGCTTATATTGCAGCCCTTGCCTATCCTTAAACCGCCCAGGCCGTCTATAACGGTAAATGCGCCTATCCAAGTCCCTTCCCCAATCTCAGGGTTGTTTATGATCCATGCGTGGGGATTATATCTGTTCTGAGGTATCCCATGCTCCTCTGGTGTCATTGCAGCACCTCTCTGACGGTTTTCACGACATATTTCATTTCCGCGGCGGTCATCGAAGGGTAGATAGGAAGCAAGATTGTGTTTTTTGTTATCTTCTCCGTCCAGGGAAGAGCAATCAGTCCTTTACGTCTTTGATAGCATTCCTCCGCATGAATCGCCATGATTCCCCTTCTGGTAGCTATCCCCTTTTCCAAAAGTCTCTGCATCAGGGCATCCCTCGATACAGGCGATGATTCGAGAATTTCAATCCAGTATGACTGATAATTATGAGAGGCATAATCAGGCACCCTCGGAACCCTCACATGCCTGATCTTTCCAAATTCCCTGTCAAAGAAATTCGCAATACGCCTTCTCTTTTCTATAATATATCTCAGCGCTCTAAGCTGGACAATGCCTATCGCGGCCTGTATGTCCGTCATCCTGTAGTTGTATCCAATTTCAGGGTATGTCTCGATTATTACTTTTTTTGCCGTGTGCCTTTCGATATCAGATACAGACATGCCGTGATGGCGGAATCTCTTAAGTCTTTCCGCAATATCCATGTTATCAGTCGTGATCATGCCGCCCTCTCCCGTAGTTATTATCTTCCTGGGGTGGAAACTGAAACATGCGATATTGCCGTGCCCGCCTATCTTTTTCCCCTTATATCCGGAACCAATAGCGCATGCTGCGTCTTCTATCAGGACAAAGCCCTTTTTCTTGCATAAGGCTGCTATAGGCTGAAGGTCTGCCGGCAGTCCCATCTGGTGGACCGGCATAACTGCCTTTGTTTTGGAGGTAATCACCCTTTCAATTGTCTCTGCCGTAACATTGCACGTTTCCGGGTCTATATCTGCAAACACGGGAATCGCACCTGCATGGACAACAGAATTGGCGGTTGCAATGAATGAGAGGGACGGTACGATTACCTCATCCCCCTGATCTATTCCCGAAACCGCAAGCGCGGCATGAAGGGCGGTCGTACACGAAGTGGTCGCAACGGCAAACTTTGCACCTACATATTCGGCAAATCTCTCCTCGAACTCTTTTACCTTCGGCCCCTGCGAAACCCATCCGGAACGGATCGCTTCAGCTGCGGCCTTTTCCTCTTTTTTGCCGAGATAAGGCTTTGCTACAGGTATATTCATCTGGTCTCCCAGTTGAAAACTACGTCTTCCTTCATTAGTTTCCCCATATCATACCCCTGCGAGGTAAACCATTTTATGAACATGTCGAGACCATCGTCAATAT
>JBFLYJ010000340.1:0-3976 GCA_040756635.1 Nitrospirota bacterium | reverse complement strand
GCAGTGAAACGGCAAGCGACGGTATCCCCAGCAATGTCCCTTCTATGGCAGCTGCTACCGTACCCGAATAACTGATATCATCCCCCATATTCGCGCCGTTATTTATCCCTGAAACGATGACGTCAGGCTTACGGGGCAGAATTTTATTGACACCGATAATGACGCAGTCAGTAGGTGTACCGTTCACATAATAAGATTTAACATTTACCTTTTTATACCTCAAAGGCCTGTGCAGCGTAAGAGCGTGCGCAACGGCGCTCTGCTCAGTCTCGGGAGCAACTATATAAACATCACCTAATGCCCTCAGGGTTTTCGCAAGAACCCTGATACCGGGCGAAGTTATCCCGTCATCATTTGTCACGAGGATTGTGGGCATCGTCTATTCTAACAGATGTGATATACTTTGGGCTTTATATGCCTGCCATCATTATATTATTAAGACTTTGCCGTCCAAAATAATATTGACAGGAGATGCTGAATGCCGAATAAACACAATGCCGACACCGCAAACAGATAAAAACTCAAATATCAAAGATCAAAGATGAGGAAATGGACTATTAAATAATCTCTCCTCCATATCTTTAATTTTTTATTTTTTATATTTAATTTAAATTCTGATTCATTGTGTTTATGAGGTGTTCAGCCTCTTTAACAACTCTATCCTGCACAGATGTGTCATTAAAGAATGAATGTACGGACCGGCCGGCCAGTATACATCAATCATATTTATACATCTATTAAGAAAACGAAATATTATTGATTTTATACAGCGCGTGCATTAAAATATAGACCGTTTCAAATTAGAACACTACCGCTTCATTTTGAAGCGGTCATGCTTTCATGATCATCTTGCAAATTTTTTTAATAAAGGAAGGGGTAAGAATGTTACGGAAGAAATTTAAGACCTCAAAAGTTTGGATCTCATTGGCCGTTATGTTAGCGCTCTTCATGGTTTCACACAGCGTGCTGGCATCGACAGAAGCTGCCGCGGTCACTGCTGAAGCGGTATCTCAGCATGCCTGGTGGTTCTGGCCTCTCGTTCTTCTCGTTCTTTCTTTTCTTCTCGGGATATTCGCGGTGCTTGGAGGTGTAGGCGGCGGGGTTCTTTACGTTCCGATTGTCAGCGGTTTCCTGCCGTTCCACCTTGATTTTGTCAGAGGGGCCGGACTAATAGTGGCGCTGGCCGGTGCTCTCGCTGCAGGGCCTGGACTTCTTCGAAAGGGCATGGCAGACCTTCGTCTGGCCATACCAATGGCACTTATCGCCTCGGCGTGCGCAATCGGAGGGGCCATGATAGGACTTGCCCTTCCCACCAATGTCATTCAGACTCTGCTCGGCGGAACAATCCTAGGCATCGTTGTAATAATGCTGCTGGCAAAGAAATCGGAATTCCCCGAGGTGCCTAAACCGGATGCGCTTTCGCAGTCTTTGAGGATCATGGGCATATATCATGAACCGACCAGGGGAGAAGACATAAAATGGCAGATCCACAGAACACCTGTCGGCCTTGGATTATTCATCGTAATCGGCATAATGGCAGGAATGTTCGGGCTCGGCGCAGGATGGGCCAACGTCCCTGTGTTAAACCTCGTCATGGGAGCACCCATAAAAATATCGGTCGCGACAAGTAAATTCCTTCTTTCAATCACTGACACATCAGCGGCATGGATTTATCTCAATAACGGAGCCGTGCTGCCCCTTATGGTGGTCCCCTCCGTGGTCGGGATCATGCTCGGCTCTTTTATCGGGGTCAAAGTTCTGGCTGTGACCAAGCCTGCCGTAATAAGAATAATAGTCATCGTAGTTCTCGGCATCGCGGGGATCAAGGCACTGTTAAAAGGATTGGGAATAGGTTAATACCTGTAGGGGCCAGCATGGCCGTACGGGATAAAAATATAATTCGACATAAACAGGAGGACTAAATAAATGGCGCTCAAGGCAACCGAAGAACAGGTCTTATATGCAAATATTTTAAATAAAGGGATGTTATTCGGCCTTATCGGGCTGGTGGTTACTTTCATAATATATGGTGCAGGTATTCTTAAACCCCTGATCCCGCTGGACCAGATCCAGAATTACTGGGTAATGCCGGTACGTGATTATCTTGCTCTCAGCGGCATAAAGACCGGATGGGCCTGGCTGGGACACCTGGGAAGCGGAGACATGCTCAACCTTCTTCCCATAGCGTTTCTCTCACTGTTGACTATCATCTGCTATCTGGCTATTCTGCCCGGACTGTTAAGGAAGAAAGACACCGCTTATGTTGTGCTTGCCATACTTGAGGTACTGGTGCTGGTCCTTGCAGCAAGCGGAATTCTCAAGTCAGGCGGACATTAACAATTCTACCCATGAATAACGGAAGTACCTGATAGTTCCCCGTCCGAATATGTTGGACGGGGAATTTGATTTGACCACGCTTTCATGTCCCCGCGAGCATCTCATTACGGCTTTATAAATTAATTTCTGTTGCAAAATAAAATTGGCCTGTTTTATTATTACTGATATCTGATCCTTACGATAATTCCCTAATGATACATACCGATATTACAGTAATATCTCCTTCCTTCTTTTATAGACTTCGTTATCGTCTTGTCCCCCTGATCTGTCTTACTATCATCTTCACGCAGTTGCTGCAGACGCGAAGCAGTGCGGCTGAAGCAAAATATATCCTCGTACTTCACTCCTACCATCAGGGTCTGGTATGGACCGACAAAATAATGGAAGGGATCTATTCGGTGTTCAACAAATATGATCCGCAATATGATGTTCATGTTGAATACATGGACACAAAAAGATACTACGACGGCATTAAAGGCGTGTATCTCACAAAACTCCGGGACACGTACGCGGAAAAGTACAGTGTGCTGAAGCCGGATATAATCATTGCTTCCGATGATTACGCCTTCCAGTTCCTGCTGATGTACGGGGAGCAATTGTTCCCCGGCACTCCCATTGTTTTCTGTGGGGTAAATGATTTTGAAGACGAGATGCTTGCCGGACATGAGAATATTACGGGAGTGACCGAATTTCTGGACATAAAAGCAAACATTGATACCATCCTGAACATGCACCCGCATACAGACAGGCTTTCAATTATCACGGATACGACCGTTCCTGGAATAAGCAACCGTCTGGTACTTGAGGAGTTGTCTGATAAATACAAAGACAGGGTGAGGTTTGTGTTTCTGGACAAAGACAGCAGGGGCCTGACACTCCAGGAATTGCTTGACCAGCTTCGGGGCCTGCCGGAAAACAGCATGGTGTATTACTCTGACTTTTTACGAAACAGAGACGAATATATAGTCCAGGAAACCGCCGTCCCTCAAATCTCAGCGGCGGCCAACCGTCCCATATACACGCATTACGATGAAATCCTGGGTCTTGGCGTTGTCGGGGGCAAACTGATCAACGGCTATTCACACGGCATGAAGGCCGCCCAGATGGCCGCCGATATTTTACAGGGGACACCTGTGAGCAGCATGCCTGTTTACAAGAAAAGCATCAACACGCCCATGTTTGACTATATACAGCTGAAGCGTTTCAATATAAAAGAAAGCGCCCTGCCCGAAGGAAGCGTGGTCATCAACAAACCGCTTTCTTTATACCGAGAGCATAAACAGCTGTACTGGGCCGTTCTTGCTGTCTTCTCCTTTCTGCTCATCTCGCTAATTACAATTTCCGCAAATGTTATTAAACGTAAAAAAGCTGAAGAAAAGCTGCGGGCAGCGTATGATGAACTTGAACAGAAGGTGGAAGAACGCACGCAGTCCCTGAATAAGGCGAATCTGGACCTTCATGCTGAAGTGGAAGAGCGCAGACAGGCTGAGAAGGCACTGGAGAATGCCAGAATGACCGCTGAGGAAGAAAAGTCCAAAATGGACGCGATCATCGCCTCCATCGGTGAAGGCATCAGCATCCAGGACACCTCATTCAGGGTCCTGTACCAGAACCAGCTTCATATAGACATGGTCGGATA
>JBFLYJ010000034.1:0-14324 GCA_040756635.1 Nitrospirota bacterium | reverse complement strand
TTCAGAATTTGCTTTAATGGCTTATTACCTTTATACAACAAGAGACGGCAGGCATGATACAGTATTTGAGCGGATTTTTTTGCCGGTAGTTCAGACAGGAGGTCTGAACAGGCAAAAGCCTCGGAGTACCGCTGGATGCGGGACGAGAATGAGACGAAAATACTGTATCATGCCTGCATTGCATAGTTATGCAGGCACTAAGATATTGCCTAACTATTTATTAAGCACCCATGTCCACTTCAAATATATTACCGGGCACTTCTGCCAGAATAAGTTTTATGAATCAAGCGGTCTAAAACTTGACCTTCGGCGCCTCTTTTTCACCTTCCGGAATTTCATAGTATTCGGCACTCGATACACCCGCAAACGATGCAAAGAACCTGCCGAAGAAAGTCCTTATATATGTGTTCAGCAGCTGCACCGCTTCGTTGTACCGCTTTCTCTCGACCGCTATCCTGTTTTCCGTGCCTTCAAGGCTGTCCTGGAGTTTCAGAAACGATTCGTTGGCCTTAAGGTCAGGGTAGGTCTCCCTTAAAACAAGCAGTCTCGATAGAAACCCTTCAATCTGGTTGGAAGCCTGCAACTTGTCCTTTACCGAACCTGCCTGAAAATACTTGGTCCTTGCTTCCGCGATATTCTCAAAGAGTTCCTTTTCATGACTTGCGTATCCCTTGACCGTCTCGACGAGATTCGGTATCAGGTCGTATCTCCTTTTTAACTGGTTCTCGACCTGCGCCCATGAGCCTTTTACGTTTTCATCCATGGCAACGACATTGTCATATCCCTTTCGGAGCCAGCCGAAAGTCATAAGGCCGATCACCAGAATGACGCCTACAACGATTAAAGCGATTTTTGCACCTTTAGACATCTTGAGTCCCTCCTTTGTTTAAGTGTAATTGTATAGTGTCAGTTATTTGTAATTTGCTTCCAGCTTTTCTTACCATCCTCCTGAAGCTCCGCCGCCGCCGAATCCACCTCCGCCGCCGCCTCCGAAACTGCCGCCTCCTCCCCCAAAACCGCCTCCGCCTCCCCAGCCGTCCCTTCTGCCCCCTCCCAGCATATTGGTCATAAGAAGGAATAATAAAAGTCTAGGATGCTTTATGAATAAATATATCAGCACCATGAAAAACAGAATAGTGAAAACGCTCCCCAGCAGGGTCGGCTTTTTGCCCGAAGTTCTCGTGTCAGGGTAGGGCGAGCGGGTCCGTATTTTCGGCATTCCCGATATTTCAACACCAGCCTCCTCCGCTATCGTGTTTATGACGACCAGTGCTGCCGCAGTTATGCCGCCGGAGTAATCACCCTTCTGAAAATAGGGGACGAGATACTGCCTCCCGATACTGCCTGCGAGGCTGTCGGGGAGAACTCCCTCAAGACCGTAACCTATTGCAAACCTGTATTTCCTGTCCTGCAGCGAGACGAGAAGCAGTGCCCCATTGTCCCTGCCTTTCTGTCCCAGCTTCCATCGGTTATGGGCGATATCGATGGAGACGTCCTCAATGGCCTGACCCTCCAGACTTGTGATCGTCAGTATGACCATCTGTGCGGTGGTCTTCTGTTCAAGCTCAAGCAGGTACCTGTTAAGGCCGGCTTCCGTGTTGTCATCTATTATGCCCGCAAGGTCCACTACGTGATTATACGGGCGGTCGGGTATCGCTATTTCGGCAGACGCGCAGAATGCCGACAATAAAATGCATAACGAAATAAATAAAACTGAATAGTTATTCCTTGATTTCATCCACCATCTTTCCTAACTTTTCCGTGGCTGTATAATAATCTTCAAACATTGTATTAAGCTCCTCAATAGAGAGTTTCCCCCTCTTATGCTTTTCTTTAAGAACTTTTGCAAATACATCGGTATTGATATTCATCGCCCCGGACAGCGCTCTTATCACGTCGGCCTGTTTTATCGGCGGCTCTTTGCCGAAAAGAACGATTAGCGCCCGGAAGAGAGGGACATACCCTGTGATCGATTTCGCGAAACCCTCGGTCAGCGTTTTACTGTCCCCCATGGAGGAGAGGTACCCCTGCCTGAGCCAGATGAGTTTAGTCTTGAGATCTCTCTCACATTGGTGCCTGAGGTCCGCCCTGGATATCCCGATGTCCCTGAATAGATCTTCTCCGTATACGGTGGAATGAATATGCCTGAAATTCAGAAATTCGATCGGAAAGACATCACTGGAAGAATCGATATACTCAGGGGTCATGATCAGCGGAGCGGCGACCCTGTGCTTTCCGTACTTCCTGCCGAGCGGTGCGATTATTTCAAGGAACTTGACGTCCATTTCCTTCAGCACGAAGATGGAATTCACGTCAGACACTTTTTCATCAAAATCATCGGTAACGGCGGTGCCTGTGACATAAATCGAATGGACCCTGTCCAGGTATTTCGCCAGTATTTCATCAAGGAACGGTTTAATGATTTTTGCAGCCGCCGGCTGCAGGGAATGCAGGTCGAGATCAGGCATATTCTTTAAATCCTCCTGATTTTAATGGTTAGGGTAAAGAAATATAAGTGATATACAGAGCTATAACAGGTTGTAATGGAATATATGGTATCAGAAACATGACGTTAAGGCAAATAATCCCCGCGCATATGATTTTCGAAGGAGAATCTTCCGGGAGATAAAAAGTACTGCCCCGGTGGCGGGAAGAAATATCGACAATTACTGGCAAGAATCGTTATTATATAAAAAACTTCAGAAGGAGAATGACAGGTGAAATATATAAAGACAGCAATGCTCTTCTGCTTCTTACCGATCTTGATCAGCGGGTGCGCGGCATCCAAATCACAATCCAGCAATGTAATTGAAAGAGAAGTCGGGGGGGAAATGGTGCATGACAGTGTAACCATAAAACCTTCAGGCTCTTATGAAGAGTGCATTGAGCTGCGTTCGGGGCTGGTCTTTGATTATGAATTTGATGCCACGGGCTTTGTCAACTTCAATATCCATTATCACGCTGAAGGCGGTATGCACGAACCGGTTAAAAATAAAGGGGTAATGTTCGGGAAAGGGACCATAGATCCCGGCACACATGATTTCTTTACCAAAGAGCAGGAATACTACTGCATGATGTGGGACAATCCTAACGACGAACCGGTCAACGTGTCATTTAAATGTGTCCTTGAGCGGAAAAAAGAAAGTGTGGAGCACATGCAGCACTAAATCCGTATTTCTTTCTTTATCCTTCCTGCCAGAGCGTCCGCGCTTCTTATGGGTTCGGGTACCCTGTATCTTCCCGTGCATGCAAGCACTATATCTACGGCGCCTTTCATATCTATCATATGTCCGGGTGATATAAAGAGCGGTCTGACATTGTCCCGCGTCCTTAATACGGTTCCTATCACTGTGTTGTGATATGTTAATTCAGAGGTCATGCCTTTACTTATTCCCGGAGTGTCATAATCTCCGATTAATCTGGACTTGGCGCAGCCGATTGAAGGCATATCGAGAAGGACGCCTATATGTGATGCGATTCCCATACCCGCGGGATGCGCGATGCCCTGACCGTCAAAGATGACGAGGTCAGGCTTTTTATTCAGGCGGCGTATCGCCTTTATGATCGCGGGTCCTTCCCTGAATGAGAGCAGGCCGGGGATATATGGAAAGGGTATGTCTTCTATCGCGAAGGCGTCTTCGACATGAACGAGATCGGGATATTTATACAGACAGGCCGCAGCGATGACCTTATCCCCGGAAAACGCGGCATCCACACCTGCAATGAACTCGGGTTCCCTTTCGAGAGGGGCGATCCTGACCTTTCGGCGCAGTTCGAGTTGAATTTTTTTCGCCTCCGCGGTATCTTGAGGTATTTTCATAATATGAAAAATATAACACGTTATTAATATTTGATATATAATTAACCGTAACGTTGCATAAATCAGGCAAGCGGCCTTGCCGTAAAACCTTTACGATGCGATCGGATTTTGCAATTAAACTTTGATGACAGGACTTAATGCCTGGTGAAATTCAGAAAGACACCATTTATGCTTTCATGAGTCTCTCTGAGGTATCGCAGGTAAAGTTTTTCCGTCAAGTCCGCTCGCCCGGAATCAACAATCTAATGCTATAAGGTTAATTTATGACACTGCCGGAGTTTCCTCATTTTTCGGAGATAGAATTATCGTTCAGCGGGGATATCAGGGAGCATTTGCGCGCGTACCCTCTTGAGGCGTCCGAATATACGTTTACCAATCTGTTCGCTTTTGGCGAAGCTTATAATTTCAAGGTGTCGATGTATAAAGGCGTCCTTATGATACTGAAAGACAAGGGACCTGTTTCCCTTTTCTGCCCTGTCGGGGGAGAAGGGATTACCGATGCGATGGACAGAGGAATACGTTTTATCAGGGAGTATCAGGGCCCGCATTATTTCGAACGCGTCCCGGAAAGTTTTATCAGGGCGCATCTTATGAATAATGAAAATTTCATTTATGAGGAGGAGCGGGACCATTTTGATTATGTGTATGATGTCATAGAGCTTATCGAACTGAAAGGCAGGAAATTCCATGACAAGAAAAACAGGATCAATGCATTCAGGAATTCTTATAAATATGAGTATGCGTCCCTCACCCCGGAACTGGTCAGGGAATGTCTTGAGTTTGAACACTACTGGTGTGAAGTCAGGGACTGCAGAAATCATCCAGGTCTGCGGAAAGAGCAGTGCGCCATATACAGGATGCTGAGGAATTTCAACTCCCTCGATATCAGGGGGGGGATTATCAGGGTGGGCGGCAGGATAGCGGCCCTGACACTGGGTGAGAAACTGTTGTCTGATACAATGGTCATTCATGTCGAGAAGGCCAACTCGGATATCCCGGGGCTCTACCAGGCCATTAACCAGGAATTCCTGATGCATGAGGCCGGGGACTGCAGGTTCGTAAACCGGGAGCAGGACCTGGGGGTCGAAGGACTGAGAAATGCGAAGATGTCCTACAATCCCATCGCGTTTGTGAAGAAATACAAAGTGTGGGAGAGAAGACCTTAGTGCTGCAAATGCCGGGCGGGTGGCCCTGCTGTAAAACCTTTACAATGCGATATGACATTGAAATATATGTGCATGAGCAGAAGTCCGCATTTGATGATGTCCCTGACTTCAGCGATAATATATTGTTAAATTCACTGAAGGAATCGCAGGTAAAGTTTTTCCATCAAATCCGCCCGCCTGATTTTAATAATAAAACACAACAGGGCAGAGAGAGGTGATGTATGGAATCTGAGGTATATTTCAGCCCGCTGCAGAAGCAGCAGAGCCGAACGGACTGTTTTGAGACGCTGGTCCGCGCAATCGCGCGGGATGTATCTCAATTTAGTGCCGGATCGTTTGTGGGCATAAAAATGACCGTCGGAGATGAGGGCAGCACAGGGTTTATTCAGCCTGAGCTTGTGCGTGTACTGGTAGAGACTCTGAAGGGGCAGGGGGCCAAACCCTTTGTATTTGACACTAACGTCATATACAGCGGCCGGAGACAGAACTCTGTCGACCATCTTAACCTTGCATATCGCAAGGGCTTTACGCCCGATAAGCTCGGCTGCCCCTATATTATCGCTGACAGCGTATTCGGAACGGACTCGAAATCGGTGAAGGTCGATTTTCATAATGTGAAAGAGCTAAAGGTCCCCTCTCTTGTCACGGTACTGGAAGATTTGATAGTACTGTCCCACGTCACCGGTCATATCATGTCCGGTTTCGCGGCTTCAATGAAAAACGTGGCGATGGGGATGGCGTCCCGCGCGGGCAAGCAGATCCAGCATTCGTCGCTTAAGCCGTATATTGATACTTTTAAGTGTTCACTTTGCGGGGCATGCATAGAGCACTGCCCCGTGTCCGCGATCTCGGAACAGAGCGGGAAGGCGTTCATCAATTCAGGTCTCTGCATCGGCTGCTGTGAATGCATATCCGCGTGCAAGCTCGACGCGGTAAATATCAACTGGCGGGAAGATGCGAATATTTTCGCGGAGCGTATGGCAGAGTACGCGTGCGGTATCCTGTCTATGATCAAGAGGAAGCTGTTTATCAATTTCGCTTTTGACGTGACCGAGGAATGCGACTGTATTTCCGGAAACGATCCCCGGATAGTGTCCGATACCGGCATCTTTGCTTCATCGGACGTCCTGGCGGTCGATAAAACATGTTTTGACATGCTTACCCGAAGCAGGGACATTTTCTCGAGGGGCGGAAGAATAAAGGCGCATCTGCATGAATTTCAGTACGCTGAGAAGATAGGACTCGGAAGCACGCATTACCGGCTGGTTGAGATCGCCTGAGCGGATGAGTCGATGTTTTTCTCTTTTATTTTTCATTCATCATAATTGGCAGCGGCAATAATTCTATGCAGGTATAAAGCATCTCCTCTGTTTGTCCGATAAAATGGTATATTGACTTTAATATCAAAACTTAAATGCTTTTTATGGCTGGAGGGAATGATAATGGCAAATGACGTTGATAAGGAACTGTCGCAGAAATATTGTCCCCGTTTCGGTCAGATCGCCGTTGAAAAAGGGTTTGTTACTTCCGGACAGGTCAAGGAGGCTATATCCGAACAGATTGATGATGACATGTCCGGAAGACCGCACAGACTGATCGGGAGGATCTTCCTTGACAACGGATTGATGACCCCTCAGCAGATAGAGGTCGTTCTTAATGAACTCTTCAAGAGGGAATAGCCCGGCAAGAAAGATCTATTCCTGCTGCTTTCAACCTTAAGACCGAAGCCGCTTTTCACCCGGCCCCTTTCCCGGGGCCATTCGTTAAACAGAAACACCGGGTCGCAGAGGAAAAAGAAAATCACATTCTCTCATCATCAAGCCCCTTTCGCCATTCCCGCGCAGGCGGGAATCCAGGCTATTAAAGCCTTTAAAGTGGACCCCGGTTTACATCCCTCGCAGTTCAGCCTTCGTAGCACTTCGGCGAAGCAGGCCGCTGCGGAGCGCGGGTCATGAGGATGGCGAATTTCTTAAAAAGATTTTAAGACAGGTCCTAATAATTTTCAGCCAGCAGCTCGTAGTGGGCCTGAGGGTGTTTGCAGGCCGGGCACTCCGCCGGGGCCTCAGGGCCTTCATGAACGTACCCGCAGTTTCTGCAGTGCCACTTTTTACCGGAGCTCTTTTTGAACACCCCTCCTTCCTTGATATTAGCCGATAACTTTCTGTACCGTGCCTCATGAAATTTCTCGACCCTGGCGATCTGTTTAAATGATTCCGCGATTTCAGGGAAACCTTCATCGCGGGCTATTTTCTCGAAGTCGGCATAGATCGTGGTCCATTCAAGGTTCTCACCGGTGGCTGCGTGGTCAAGATTTTCACCGGTGCTTCTGATCACGCCTGCCGGATATGCCGCAGTGATCTCAAGGTCTCCGCCTTCGAGATATTTGAAGAAGACCTTTGCGTGTTCTTTTTCATTTTCAGCCGTCTCGAGAAAGAAAGCGGCGATCTGTTCGTACCCTTCTTTTTTTGCGGCACTTGCGAAATAGGTGTACCTGTTTCTTGCCTGTGATTCACCCGCGAATGCCTTCAAGAGATTCTGTTCGGTCTTTGTTCCTCTGATAGATTTTGCCATTTCAATTTCTCCTAGCCTGATAGTTTTTCCATAGGTTCACCGCAGCATACCAGCTCACCGCCTCCTGCTTTAGTCACCGTAACTTCATTTCCGCATATATTGCATCTGTATTCCTCTCCGACTTTCTTGACTCCCATTTCGTACCTCCCTTTCTTATTCATTTTACCAGTTGACAATAATTAATCAAGTGTTAAAATAAGATACTAATTAACAAAATATTTAAAACATAAGGGAAGGAGGATATCTTATGGGGTGCGGAACATGCAGCACTAAGAAGACGAAAAAGGCTTCAGCTAGTAAGAGTGCTCCCAAAAAAGCCAAGAAGAGCACAAAGGCAAAAAAGTAGCAGAATAAACAGAGGGCCGGTCATCAAGGCCGGCCCTTTTTGTGCCCTGTTAATATCCACAACAAAATTCCCAAGGAGCTTAAATCATGGCAGGAAAAAAAGTGTTCTTCACGCACAGGGCCCCTGAGCCCAAGGGCCCGTATTCCCAGGCCGTCATTCACGATGGCCTGCTTTATATATCAGGCCAGGTACCTGTTGATCCGGCAACCGGGGAACTGGTCAGGGGCACCGTTGAAGAAGAGACAGAGGCGGTACTGAATAACATCAAGATCATCACGGAAGAGGCAGGGGCTGACATGGACTGCGTTTTGAAAGTTACATGTTATCTCGCCGACATTCATGATTTCCCGAGGTTCAACCAGGTTTATGAAACATACTTTGCCCAGTACCCTCCGGCAAGGTCTACCATACAGGCCGGGAAGCTCCCGCTGGATGTACAGGTTGAGATGGATGCCATAGTCGCGCTGCCGTCAAGGAAACCGAGATTCCCTCGGCCTCAGGGACGCAGGCAGCCGAGGGAGAAATAGGCAGTTGAAGAACATAGCCATAACGATGGGCGACCCCGGCGGCGTAGGACCAGAGATTATAGTGAAGGCATTGTATTGCGCCGAAATCCGGGAATACTGCAATCCGCTCGTTATCGGCAGCGCTGACGTCCTGTATGAAGCAGTCAAGCTTACCGGGCTTCCTCTGAAAATCAGACCGATTCCCGGTTTATCCGCCTCACAGCCGGAAATCGGGACCATTGAAGTGCTCGACATCAGGTCCAGGTCATCCTTTAAAAAAAATGTCCCGTCAAAAAGTGCCGGAAGGGCCTTCGTTAAATATATAAAGAGGGCTGTCGATCTTGCAATGACAAAAGAGATAGATGCTATTGTCACGGCCCCTATATCCAAGGAATCACTTAAGATGGCGGGGTATCCCTGGCCGGGACATACCGAACTGCTGGCCGAACTGACGGACAGTGACGGGTATGCCATGATGTTCGTCAGTGAGAAACTGAAGGTAATCCTTTGTACAATCCATATCCCCTTGAAGGACGTTCCGAAGACCATAAACAAGAAGCTTGTGTATGAAACGATACTGCTGGCGGAGACCGGCGCGAGGATGCTGGGTCTGGACAGGCCGCGCATCGCCGTTGCCGGGTTGAACCCGCACGCCGGCGAGTCCGGCATCATGGGCACGGAGGACATAAAATCGATAACACCTACTGTCGGGAAAGCGCGGTCCGCTGGGCTTTCCGTATCGGGTCCGTATCCGCCTGACGTTGTTTTTCACAAGGCATATAACGGTGAATTTGATATAGTCGTCAGCATGTACCATGACCAGGGGCTGGTGCCGTTCAAGATGATCGCATTTGACACAGGGGTAAATGTCACGGTGGGGCTTCCGCTTGTCAGGACCTCTCCTGACCACGGCACTGCGTTCGACATTGCCTGGGAAAACATGGCTGATCCGTCCAGCATGCTGGAGGCAATAAAACTGGCATCGAAATTAAAATTGTAGGGTGGGTTTGAAATCACATCTGCACAGGACAAAGTTATTAAAGACGCTGAACACCCATAACACAATTAATCGACACTTAAATAAAAGATAAAAGATAAAAAATTAAAAATAAGGAGAAAAGAATATTTAATAGTCCTGTTCCGCATTTTTCATTTTTAATATTTGATTTTTTATCTGCTTAAGGTGCCGGCAATGTGTTTATTCAGCATTCAGCTTCTCATTTGAATGATTTTGGACGGCAATAGTTTGGACACTGTATCTGCATATAGAGGAATTAATCATTATGGACATTATTCTTGCTTCACGAAATAAAAAAAAGATCAGGGAACTGAAAAGCATAATCGAGGCATGCGGTCTTTCCGGTGAGGACGCGGAAGTGAACATACACACGCCTGACGAATTCCCGGAGTGCGGGGAAGTCGAGGAGGACGGCGCAACATTCGAGGCCAACGCAATAAAAAAGGCAGCATATATTTTTGAATGTTCCGGGATGACCGCGGTCGCGGATGACTCGGGGCTGGAGGTGGACGTCCTTGACGGCGCGCCGGGCGTTTATTCAGCAAGGTATGCCGGGGAAGCAACAGATGACTGGGCGAACCTTATGAAGCTGCTGAAGGAAATGGAAGGAGTGTCTGATGAAAAAAGGGGCGCGCGCTTCGTATGCTGTATCGCGCTGGCGGACCGGAGCGGTATAAAAACATTTATGGGACGCGTTGAAGGCAGGATAGGTACGGAGCCGAGAGGCGCAAAGGGGTTTGGATATGACCCCGTCTTTTTCCCCGAAGGGTATGACAGGACATTCGGAGAAATGAGCGATGAGGAGAAGAGCTCCATGAGCCACAGGGGGAGGGCTCTGCAGAAGCTGAGTGAGTATATCAAGAAAAAAGGTCTTGAAGCGTAGCCCGCTTTACCATAATGTTGCATAAATCAGGAGAGCGGGCTTGCCGTAACACCTTTACAATGCGATGGGATATTGGAAAGTAACTTTGACGGCAGGACTAAACATTTTGTGAATTTCAGAAAAATGTCACTTGTGTTTTCATGAATCTCGCCAAGGTATCGCAGGTAAAGCTTTTCCGTCAACTCCGCTCTCCTTGAATGAGTAAATTAATACAACTGTAAAGTTTATTCGTGGTGAACTCTGTTTCAAAGGTTGCATGAAAAAGTAAAACAACTTTTAAGATCTTTGATGACGGTTCTCCTACTCGATGATGACTTCCTGGATGGTAAGCTTTCCGTCAGTAACCGACAGATTGCCGTGAAGCGTTGTCTGTCCCGTTTGGGATGTGAATGTCCCGTTGTATCCGCCGTTAATGGTCACTGTTTTGCTTTGATTTATGTTCAGGTTTTCGGTAATGATGACGGCCGCTGCCCGAATAGTGTCCCCTTCCGATGCATGGTCGTACGCGTCTTGAAGTGACAGATAATAAGCGATCGCGGTACCTGTCAGTTTCACGGCAGGGCCGATGGTGGGGTTGTTATCGTTATAGTCGAGCTTATTGAATACGTAACGGGTTGGACCCGGCGGCTCTGTGCATTGCTGAAAATATATTGCCGCATCTCCATAACCGTCTTCATCATAGTCCTGGTACCAGAGGGTCGATGGATTGATTGAGGCCAGGCCGTCATTGCAGTCGGTACCGTCGGCGACGTAACCCTCCGGCGCAAAGCAGTCCTGGACCGAGTCTTCCGGATTCCCGTATCCGTCTCCGTCAGCGTCCCTGTAAAAGGAAAACAGGCAAAAGAGAGTGCTGCCGGAAATTCTTTTGTCCCCTGAGAAATAGGCTTCATACAGGATATCCCCTGCCCTTGAGTCAACGGTGAAGCTGAATCCGTTGAGAGAATCCCATGCCACTGTGTCATATGTAAAGTCCGTTGAATAGGCGTTCAGGTATGAGATGGTATACGTTCCTGTCCAGGGGATCCCGTGCCATCCGGACGGTAGGGACGTCCCGGTCACCATGACATCACCGGGAAAATAAAATAAGACCTCATGCAGGGCCTCTCCCTCGGTGGATATATTGTAGATGGTGTAGTCATATCGCCAGCTTCCGCCGAGGTCCGTTTCATTATATACAACAATGGCACCCGGTAACGCCGATGAAATTGATGCGGTCAGTAATATCACTGCCGCGGTACATGCCGATATGATGAACCCTTTGATGTTCATAAAGAGTCTTTTCTCTCCTTTTCGATACAAGCGCCCGGATGCCCCATGATGGATGCCGAATGCCTTTGAGAAAGAGGACGTGTATTCTGCTTCCGGGAGACATTTTCTGCTATTTCCGTCATGACCGTTTCGATCACCGCAGGGATACTGTTCCGGATCTGGGGAGATGGTTCGGTCCCCCACCCTATCTGAGCAGGCTCTACTCCTATCACGATTACATCGGATATCGAAGTCCTTCCAGCCAGGAATAAGACACGCGAAATATCAAACCCATGCATCGAAGCCATGCAGTCAGGTTTCAGGCATTTGCTCAGCGGAACGCGATAGACCGTTCCGGGCCCATGATCCGCCTTCATCGCATCTATGATAATGATGCGGTCGGCCTTTTCAATTTCCGGAAGGGCGTCAATCAGGGCGGTCCCAACTTCCATAGCTATTACATTCGGTGGCAGCCCCTCCCGCTGGAGGGCGTGAACCGCATGAACGCCTATCCCTTCATCGCAGAGCAGAAGATTGCCTATGCCGAGAATGAGCGTATTCACGGCTATGGTCTTACTCCCGCGTTTATTACGACAACAGGCTTCCCTTCCGGACGCATGACATGAACGGCACATGAGAGACACGGGTCAAAGGAATGGATGATGCGCAGTACCTCAATGGGCCTCTCCGGTTCGCTTATCTGTGTTCCGATGAGCGCCCGTTCAATGGGGCCGCGGTTGCCTCTCGTGTCCCTGGGTGACGCGTTCCAGCAGGTCGGGGTTATTACCTGGTAATTGTCAATGGCCGGGCCGCCAACGGGTGATGAGCCGGTAACCGTGGTCTTTACCCAGTGTCCGATTGCACCGCGGGGCGCCTCGGTAAGTCCGGTCCCTGACGCACCATAGGGAGTGGTATAGGTTGTATAGACGTTCCCTCCGATTGTAAGCTCTCCCAACCAGGTATTCATAGAATTGGCGATCTTCTGGGCCTCCAGTGCACGCGCCATATGCCGGTCCATGACGGAAATACCGTTGCGGTAATCGCCGTTTACCCACATCCTGGCAAGGGGCCCGCATTCCATGGGCTTGCCGTGGTATCTGGGCGCCTTGAGCCAGCTGTATGCGTCTGTCTTCGTAGCGGGATCAACGAATACCGTACTCCCGTCAGCCGGGTTTCTGTTATTCGTGGAGTCATCGTACCAGGAGTAGGTAACATACTCCCTGATGTTATCTACCGATAACGACTGGACGCTCAGGGGCATCGAGTCGAAAACAAAGCCGCGGTCCAGTAGCCTGTCAGGATCGCTTGTATCATCCAGATCAAACACTCCATATGAAAGGAGGTTGCCCGGTCCTTTGCCGATGCTGCCGTAGTCCGGATAGACCGACTGCAGGAGCTGGACGTCGGGAAGATAGCAGTTATTGATAAAAGAGATCTGGTTGCTGAGATAAGAGGAGAAGGAACTGATCATGCTGCTCGTGGGTTTGGTCGTAAACCCCCCTGCGACGAACGCTGGCGGAGAGGGCATTCTCCCGGCGAATATTGACGCCATCTCCTGTGACTCCCTGCGCATGGCAACGGCGGTCACGAAATTGACCGCAATCTGCTGAAGGCCGGGGCTCCTCATTATGTCCACGTTCCAGTATGGGGTCCAGGGTGCGCTTGCAGGGGGTGTCACATAGTCGAGAGAGGCCAGAAGATAAAAATGAAGAATATGGGACGATATGAAGTTTGAGCCGAGTACCAGGTTTCTCAGTATCCTTGCGTCTGTCGGGACCGTCAGTCCTGCAGCGTTCTCAAGGGCCATGGTAGCGGCCATTCCGTGCGATACAGGGCAGACGCCGCAGATACGTTCGGTAATATAAGGAGCGTCCAGGGGGTCCCGCCCCTTGAGAATCAATTCAAAGCCGCGGAACTGTGTCCCGCTGCAACGGGCATCGACGACCTGCTGCACTCCCCCGACAGAGTCGATCGTTACCTCTACCTTCATATGTCCTTCTATCCGGGTTACGGGATCAACGATGGTGATAGTCGCCATTCTTGTCTCCAGTCATAATAATAGCTCTAAGGCTGAAAAGCATATGTCATTTCTTCATTGCACGGGCCTTATCATTATCAGTGGCATCCCGCGCATGTGTTCCTCGGTGGATTTATGTTCCAGTGGTTCGGTGCTACTCCCATTGTGCTGAATAACGGTGCGAACATGTCCGGGAACCCAGGCTGCGTACAGCCCTGGCAGAGGGAGTCAGCCCCGTTGCCGTCCGGGCCGATCGTACCGACACACCAGTTAACACCGTTGTTCCATTTGCGGGTCGGACAGTCCGCATAAGTCAGTATTCCTTTACATCCGAGGCTGTTCGTGCATAATCCGGTATCACTTAATGAGGCCGCCCATGCTGAAGACTGCCTGGAACACTGGCTATGGACCGTCGAGCCGAAGAGGGCGGTCGGCCGGCCGAACTCGTCCAGTGTAACGGTGTTCCCCGCAAGAAGCTGGGCCACCGTCCAGACTATCCAGTCCGGATGGGGCGGGCATCCCGGGATGTTTATGGGCGATACCCCAGCAGCCTGAGAAACACTTTGTGCCCCGGTCGGGTTGGGCGAGGCCCCGGTAATACCGCCATAGCACGCACAGGTGCCGACGGCCAGTACTTTTGCTGCCAGGGGAGCGAGGGTTTGCACTGCGGAAAGGGCCGTGACAGGGAGACCCTCCTGCGAATATATAGAGCATGTCCTTCCATTGTACATCGTAGGGATCGCGCCTTC